>NZ_SMKQ01000079.1 GCF_004348995.1 Nonomuraea terrae | reverse complement strand
ACTCCAGGACGGTGCACGGCCGGGCGAGGCCCTCCTTCCTGTTCACCGTGCCGGGGATTCTGAGGACGCGGGCGAGGTCGCCGACTCCTGCGCCGTAGTGGTAGCCGAGCTTTTCGGATCCGGCTTGTACGGCGTGCTGCCAGCGTGCGGTGAGGGTGGCGATGTCGTCGAGGTCGTTGCTGATGGTGTGCGGCGTGGCCAGGAGCCACCAGGGGTAGGTGCCGCCGCCGGAGTGGATCCACATGGTGGGTTCGGGGAGTCCGGCGGCAGCGATGATGTGGCGTGCGGTGTCGAGGTCGGGGGGTAGCGGGAGCCGCTTGTGGTTGTGGCCCTTGGAGCAGTCGGTAGGGCACACCTCGTGTTTGTGGCCGGCCCGGCGATGTCGATGTCGGCCCAGAAGCCGGGCAGGGTGAGGGAGTCGGCGGCGCCGCCTCGTGCGTCTCGGGCGGGTGCGGACTTGAGGGTGGTGACGCGGGCGTAGATGCCTTGTTTGCCCTGCTGGTCGAGGCGGCCGACGTAGGCGGTGGCTGCCTGGATGCCGGGCTCGTCGGTGGCGAAGTAGGCGCCAGCCCATGCGTCGGTGGCGACGATGTTGAGGAGGCCCGGGGCGCTTCCGTGGAGCGTGGTGAGCCACGCGCGGACCTGGGTGAGGTCGGCGCGTGGTGGTGCGTCGTCGTGCTGGGAGGCGTTCAACCGGGTCCCCCTCGTGGTGCGATGGCGCTCGGGTCGGGTGTCAGGTGTGGGGTTGTGCGGGTTGGCGCCATCGGTGTCGGTGGTGGGTTAGAAGAGGGCGTCTTGGGCGCGGGTGGTGGGGGGTTCCTCGGTGAGGGGTCCGGCTTCGCGGGCTTTCTGCCGGTGGCGTGGTGCGCAGTCGTCGCAGGTGAGGGCGCTGTAGCAGGTGCGCCCGGGCCGCCGACCGGTGATGATCAGCGTTGCGACGCGAGGGCAGGTGGAGCACCGGCTGACCCATTCCATGAGCGTCTCCGCGGTTCAGGGCGCTGGTGGAGATGTGATGTCTTGCGACCGAAGTTCGTACGATGGCCGCCACCTGCGGGTTCTGCTGGCCGCGTCTGCCTAGTGCGTTACTGGTGGCCTGTGGCTCTGTCCGTTTACGCAGGTGGGGCGATGTGAGGTGCTTCGGTCGCAAGCTGTCAATTCGGCAGTGGCGTGTCGGCCAGCCCCAGCGTTCGCGTTCGGTGTGTCTGCCGCTCTGGTGGCCGTACCGGGTGCACGGCTCTGAGAGCTCGGCGAGCGTGGGTCCGTTCACGTGTGCCTCCGAAGTCCTCGGAAGGGCCGCACCACGATGCGGCCGTCGGCGTACGCCACGGCGGCGTTGCGGGGCGCCCCGGGCGGCGGGGCCGCCCAGGTGAGCCACGGCGGGCACGGCGGGAGCGGGCGAGGCTTGGAGGGCAGGACGAACCTGCACACCAGCTCGACCCGCTCGCCGCGCAGCAGGTAGGCGCGGGTGGTCACGCGAGCCTCAGCGACATGACGAGCTGCTTGTGGGTGCCGTCCGCCGAGGCGAACAGCGCGGGCTTGGAGTGCCCGACCATGGCGATCGTGGCGTTGCCGTTGATGGCGCCGAGCGCGTCGAGGAGGTACTGCGATTGGAAGGCGATCTCGATGGGGTCGCCCTTCAGCGCGCATTCCAGGGCTTCAGTGCCGCGGCCGATGTCGTCGCCGCCGGCGCGCACGGTGACCTCGCCGTTGGTGAAGGCGAGGCGGACGCCGGTGCCGGTCTTGCGGTCGGCGACGAGCGCGACCCGCTTTACCGCGGCGGCGAGAGCGGCTGCGTCCACGGTGGCCGTGATGGTGGCGTCGTAGGTGACGCGGGGGCGGTAGTCGATGAACTGCTCTTCGAGCAGGCGGATGGTGGTCTGCGTGCTGCTGGTGGTGAAGGCGGCGAGGTGCTCGTTGAGGCCGATGCTGACCTGCCCGTGGCCGAGGCCCTTGGCGATGTCGGCCAGGTGGCGGCCGGGGATGAGCGCGCTGACGCTGGCGTCGGTGGCGGGTTGCCAGGTGGTGTCGGTGACGGCGATCCGGTAGCGGTCGGTGGCGGCGAGGGTGAGGCGTTCGGCGTCGGTGTCGAGCTTGATGCCGGTGAGCATGGGGAGCGTGTCGTCGCGTCCGGCGGCGGGGTGGACCTGGCCGATGGCCACGGCGAGCGTGTCGGCGTCGATGGTCCCGGCGGTGGCGGGCGGTTCGGGGAGGGTCGGGTAGTCGTCGACGGGCAGGGTGCGCAGCTCGAAGTCGGATCGGCCGCAGCGGATGGTGGCCTCGGTGTCGGTGGCGGCGAGCTCGGCGAAGCTGGTGGTGGGCAGGGCCTTGGCGACTTCGGCGAGGAGCCGGCCGGGGAGCAGGAGTTTGCCGGGTTCGGCGATGTCGGCGGGTGCGGTGCCGCGGGCGGAGATGTCGTAGTCGAACGCGGAGACGGTGAGGGTGTCGCCGTCGGCTTCGAGCAGCAGGCCGGACAGGACGGGGACGGTGGGGCCGAGCGGGAGGGCGCGGGCGGTCGACGTGACGAGGTCGGCGAGGAGCTTGGGGTCGACGCTGAGTTTCATGCTGCGGTCCTCTCGGCGGTCAGGTCGGTGAGCGGGAACAGGTCGAGCTGGGCGGCGGCCTGGGCTACGGGCGGGTTGGGGTCGGTGAGGGTGACGTAGGACTCGCAGCGGTGGTTAGCCCTCCATGCGGAGGCCTCTTCGCGGGTGGTGAAGATCGAGGCGTCGTCGTCGGCCTTCTCTTCGGCGAGTGACCAGTCGCAGGTGTGGCAGTGGGCGTCCCAGAGGGGGTAGCCGTCGGCCTTGAGGCAGGGCATGCAGACGGTGCCGCGTTGGGGGTTGAGCCAGCCGGCGCCCTGGACCGGGGCGGGCTGGACGGCGAGGAGTTTCGGGCAGTCCGGCCGGGTGTGGCCGATCGCTCCGGCGGGATACCAGGGCGGATCCAGTCGACGGCCCGCGTGGTGGTGGCGTTCATGCTGCTGCGGTCCTTTCTGCGGTGCGGGCGCGGCGGGTGCTGGCGCGTTCGGGTGGGGTGGTGCCGCCCCAGATGCCGTCGGAGGAGCGGTACGGGTTGGCGAGCGCCCAGGCGAGGCATTCCGCCTGTACGGGGCAGGCGGCGCAGATGCGTTTGGCTGCTTGCACGTCGCGGCGGTGGGGGTGGTACGCGATCGGGAAGAAGACCTCTGCCGGGTAGGCGTGGCAGGCGGCGTTGGGCTCCCAGTTGGGCTGGCTCATGCGCGGCACCCTTCGGCGTGGAGGATGGCACGGAGTCGGAGGCTGATCCATTTGCCGACCGGCGGACTGACGGCGTTGCCGAAGCCGTCGACCTGTTCGCGTGCGGAGCCCCAGACGATGAAGGTGCCCTTGCGGTCGGCGAAGTCGACGTCGAAGCCACAGCCGGCGCCGACCTCGTGCGAGGCCATCATGCGGAAGTAGCAGTCTTCGAGCTTCAGGTCCGCGAGGACTTCACGCCATCTGGCGCCGATCGGGTCGGGGCTGTCCTGCTCGTGCCAGCCGGAGAAGAGCATGCCCTGAGTGACCGCGGACCCGACGACGGTGCCGAGCGGGTCGTCGAGGCCGTGGGCGCGGTACTTCGCCTCGTCGATCGAGCCGTTGTTCTTGATGGTCCCGGCCGCGGTGAGCACGCCCGGGATCTGGTCGGACGTGACGGTCGGCATGGCTTCGGCGTGCGCTGCCGGGGTGGTGTGCTTCCGGAACGGGAGGACGCCGGTCGAGAGCAGCGACAGGGTCTCCGAGCCGCCCTGTGTGGGGAGCGCCTCGTCGGCGCCGCGAGGGGCGCCCTGGAAGTTGTTGACCGCGAGCAGGACTGCCTTCTCGTGCGTGCTCGTGACCGTGTCCATCGGCTGGGTGATGTGCTTGCCGTCGCCGTTGTGCCTGTGCGCGACCATCACCTGCCCGGTCACCAGGGCGGCCGGGGGTGTGAGGAGCGCCTGTGTGTTGGTCGAGGTCTGCGACGGCAGCGGCTCGCCGAGGGTGCGGGTGCGGCAGTCGGAGCCGGGCCGTTCGTAGGTGTTACCTGCGGCGGCGATGAGCGCGCCGGTCGACAGGATCGCGGTCTCCTGTTGGCTCGTCTGCGTCACGAGGGGTTGCCACGGGTGGCGCTCGGACCCGCGCTGGGACTTGGCTGGCATGAGCACGGCGGGGAAGTCGGTGAACCGCTGCCTGCACCGCTCGGCCCTGGCCATGGTGGCTGGCGCGAGCGGGCTCATGATGATCTCGCCGGTGTTCTTGTCCTTGAACTCGCGGAGTGGCTTGTCGCCGATCCTGCTGCCCAGGTTGGACAGGTCGAGCGCGTTTAGCGATGGCGCGTACGGAGGGATCACGACCCGCCTGCAGCTGGGGCATCGGTACTCGTACTGCTTGCCGTAGCGGACGCTGCCGGTGGGCGGGATGCCGGTTTTCCAGGTCCAGCGCGCTTGCACGATGGTGCCGCAGCCGGGGCACCAGGACTCGGGTCGGTGGTCGAGGTCGGGGGTGGGCAGGTTCTTGTCCCAGAAGACGATGTAGAGCCGGTCGCGGGACTGCGGGACGCCGAAGAACATCGAGTTCAGGTACAGAACCCGGTGCCGGTAATTCAGCAGGTCGAACTGCTTGAGCCACCACCGGTAGGTCGTGCCGTCTCCCACCTTTGGGCGATTCGGCAGTGCGGGGCCCCATGAGGTGAGTTCGGTGGTGCACTCGACGAGGATCATGCGGGGGTGGTGCTGGGCGGCGTAGTGCAGGACGCAGTTCGCCGTGGCGCGGTCACGCTCTGATCGGGTGACGCGCTCCTCGAACTCGGGGTCGTCGAGGTCGAAGAGCGAGAGGTGCTGCTCGTATGCCTTCTGGGTGTTGGCCTGGGAGTGGTTGACGCAGCTGACGCCGGCGACGAGGAGGTCGGCCGGGGGGAGGTCGCGGGCGGAATGGTAGTCGGACGATTCCGGGTCGACCAGGTCCGCGATCCAGTGCTCGGCGTGCGGGTGGTTGGCTTCGTGGACTTCGACTTTGTAGGCGTTGTGGTTCGCCGCCATGATCGTGGTGAAGCCCGCGAGTTCGATGCCCTGTGTGAGCCCGCCGAAGCCGCTAAAGAGGTCAACGGCGATGAGGTCGTCGTGGCGCCACCGGCGGGGGCGGACAGCGGGGCGGTGTGTCGCCACGCGGTGCGGCTGCTTGGTTCGGCGGCTCATGCGGACACCGCCCTGAGCTTGGCCTCGTACCGCCATGCGGTGCGCTCGCTGACGCCGAGCCGGGCGGCGGCGTCGCGGAGGGACATGTATTGCTGGCGGCGGAGTTCGGCGTAGTCCTCGACGCGGGCTGCGGTGGAGAGCCAGGTGCGGAGGGGCGGGTACTGGTCGAGGGTTCCGTAGTAGTCGTTGCGGGCGTAGCAGGTGAAGCAGAGGTGGCGGCCGCCGTGCGAGCTGAGCTGGCCGCAGTCGGCGCAGAGGACTTCGGTGGTGTGCTTGGGTGCGGTCACCGGGCCACCGCCTCGTCGCGGTCGCGGGCCTCGGCTAGGAGCAGCCCATCGAGTCCGGCGAAGTGCAGCAGCAGGTATGCGAACGTGGTGCCGTCCATGGTCACGTACCACTCGGCGGGCGAGCCCTTCATGCGGCGCTTGTGCCAGACGGCGGCGATCTGCGCGTTGTCGTTGTGGCGTTCGAGGTGGGCTTCTTCCAGCCACTCGGCGAGCTTGAGCGTGGCCTGGTTCTTGACCTCGATGACGACGCCGGGGATGCCGGCGATGTCGCCGCGGTCCTTGGTGGCTCCGGCGAGGCGGCGTTCGGCGTGGATGAAGCCGACGCGGCGGAGGTAGTCGACGATGGCTCGTTCGGCGGCGGAGCCCTTGTCTTTGTTGCGGCTCATCGGGTCTCCTGCGGGGCGGTCGGTGCGGGCTGCGGGCGTGGAGTCGGGACGGGCATGTCCGTGGTCGGCCCTGGCCTGCTGGTGAACCAGGCGATGGCGGCGACCAGCACGGCGAGTTGCAGGGCGACGATGAGTGCGATCAGCCAGGGCTCGCAGCGGCGGGCGGCGGCGAGGATGTCCGGCAGGACCGGGCGAGGCTCGACCTCGCTGACCTCCGGTGGGAGATCATGGTTGAGCTGCGCCGCGGCCTGGGCGGAGGCGTTGCTGATGTCATGCATCAGGTGCGGTCCTTCGAGGTCAGGTCGTGGAGTTCGGGGTGGCCGGCGAGCGTTCGCAGGAACGCGGCTTCCGGGTCGAGAGCGAGTTCGCCTTCGGCGCGGAGTCGTGCGAGGTGGGCGCGGGCGGCCCGGTCCCGCTCAGCCCGGCATGCGGCGAGGTGGGGCCGGATGAGTTTGGCGGCGGCCACCGCCGCGAGGGCTGCGGCGGTGGTGAGGAGGCACCAGACGAGGCCGGTCACGGCTGTGTCCTTCGTGGCGTGTGGTGGCCCCTGTAGGGCCGAAGGAGGGCCGCCCGAACCAGGGCGGCCAGGGAGCGGCGGGCGGTGCGTGCCCGCCGCCTCAGCGGCAGGTAGAGGGCGCGGCGGATGTGGGCTCTCGCCGCCGGGCGGAGCCACAGGTATTGGCCGCCCATGACGGCCAGCAGCAGCGCGCCGACGGCGAGCGCGATCACGACGTCGCCGGCTCGTGCGGCTCGGGGCCTGCGGCCGGAGGCTCGATCTGGCCGGTCGTGTCGGCTGGCCCGGCGAGCTCGTACTCCAGGTGGCGGCGCCAGCGTTCGGCGTACGCTCGCGCGGACATCGCGGCGGCGTCGGCTTCGGCCGCGCGGATCAGGTGCTGTTGGGCGATCTCCCGTTCGTGGCCGCCGATGCTGGCCAGCCGGTCGGCCTCCGTCATGGCGGCGGCGTACATGTTGCGGAGGGTGTCGATGATGGTCGGGTCGCCGGTCGGCGCGGGCGCGATGTCGGGTTCGTGGATGGTCATGTCAGGCCGCCGTCTCGTTGTCGTCGACCAGGTCGGCGTCTACGGGGTCTTCGGCCTTCGCGGTCTCGGCTCCAGCGCTTCGATGACGGCGAATGCTTCGTCGAGGGTGAGTTCGTTGCGGGAAGTAACCTGCTGGTCAGCGGGCCGCTGCAGGACCTCGTTGACGAATGCGAGTGCGGCGTCGCGGTCGGTGAGCCCGGCCTCGCGCATGGCCGCGCCCATCTTCTTGAGCTGCGCCGGGGAGATCATGCGCTCTGCGGTGTCCGTGGTGGGCGCGACCTCGGGCGCGGGACCGTTCCCGGCGGGGGCGGCAGGCTCGGCGGGAGCTACCGCGCCGCGGATCGTCTGCCCCGGCGCGTTGGGCCGGGCAGCCGCCGTGGTGACCACCACAGACCCGTCGGCGTTGACCTCCGCGCCGAGCTCCTCCGGCGTGTAGCCGACGCCGCGGAGCGCCTCCTCACACGCCTCTCGGGCGACCTCGGATATGGCGCGGGCCTTGAGCATCGCCTCCGGGTAGTTCTTCCACACCTGCTTGCTGGTGAGCCCGGCGTCGCTGGCGCGTCGCATGGTCCACTCGGCGCGGAACTCGAAGTCGGGGTCGTCGCGGCGGTGGATCGTCGCGATCGCCTTGACGACCTGGCCATTTTGGTCACGCTCGACCCAGACGCGCAGCTTGTGCCCGGCGTCGCGGACCAGGGCGGAGATGAGGCCGGCGGAGGCGGAGGCGCGGCCGTCGATGATGTGGACGCCGAGGATGGCGGCCATGGTGGAGATGCCGAGCGATTTGCCGAACTCCACCGCGTACAGGACGTTGCCGGGCTGGCCTTGGTACTGCTTGGGCAGCAGGTTGGACACGGAGAGCGCCTTGGCGTACTCCTGTCGCTCGGGCAGGGAGTCTTCGCGGACGGCGGGCAGGTTGGCGATGGTCATGCGGTGGCTCCGATCAGCTCGGCGAGGTTGGGCAGGTTGCGGCCGGCGACTAGGTACGGCGTGCCGCCGTTCTTGGTCTGGCGGGTGGCGATGGTCTTGCCGCGCCAGCGGGCGCGGCGGGCGGTGCCCATCGCGATGGCGAGCCGGGACTTGGCCGCGGTGTGGCGGGCTTCCGCCGTCTTCGCTTCGGCGAACGAGGCCAGATATTCGGTGGCGGTGTCGTCGTCGAGGTCGATGTCGTCGTCGGCGATGTCCGGGTGCAAGGCCGTACGGCGGCGTAGGTGGCCGGGTGCGGGTCAAGGTCGGGCATCTCGCGCCACAGCAGCGAGTCGAGGAAGTCGTCGGCCGCTTGCCGGAGCAGGGCGGCGTCGGCAGGGTCGTAGTCGACGACGTACTCGGCGCTGGAGTCGCCCGCCGAGGACGGCGATGTGGGCGCGCGGCAGGCCGAGCACGTCGAGGTACCACTGCACTTGAGTGCGGTAGTAGAGCGGGATTTCGTCGGTGCCTGGCTCGCCCCATCCGCTGCCGTCGGCGTCGGTTTTGATCTCCAGGAGTGCGGAGACTTCGACGTCGTACCAGCCGACCGGCATGTTGTCCGGGAGGGCGTGGTAGCGGATGAGCCGGTCGGGGTTGGCCAGGTGGTGCGCCCGGCTCTGGTGGACGTAGGTGCCCGCCTCGAAGATGTCCCAGTCGGGGTGCTGGTCGGCGAACCATGCCGCGACGGACGGTTCGAGGTAGTGGCCGCGCGCCATCTCGCTGGTCTGCTCGGGCTGTGGTGTTAGGCCGGCCATCTCGCACCACAGCGAGTAGGGCGACTCCCACGGGGAGATGCCCAGCACGGCGGCGATGCGTGAGCCCGTGAGCTTGCCCTGGCGTGCCTTGTGCCACTCGGGGTCCGCTGGTGTCCACCGGCCGACGTATCGACCGGTGGGCGTGCGGAGGGCTTCGTGGATCACGTGCCCTGCTCCTCGAAGTAGTCGCGGTTGGCGTCATGGCCGATGTCGGGCCCGCCGCGCACGCTCGGCCGGGCGGCGCGCTCCTGGGTGGCGTCGCGCCAGTTGAGGAGCTCGGTGGTGGGCGAGCGCAGCGGCTCGACGGCGGCCGGGTCGACTTCGGTGGTGAGGAAGTCGGCGAACCGGCGGGCTTCCTGCTCGTCGTCGAACGGGCCGTATGGGATCCGCTGCTCGACCAGGCGGACGATCCACTTCATGAGCAGCCCTTCCGGCAGCTGGTGGTGGTGCGCGGGTTGACGGCGCCGCAGCGGCACACCCAGGTGGAGGGGGGTGCCGGGCGGCAGCCACGGGGACGGAGGCTTCTTCGCCATCACCGGCCACCCCGCTTGCCGTCCTTGACGATCACCTGGTGGGCGCGGCCGCGGGCGTTGACGTCCTGGTAGCGGACCGCGAGCCCGCCCGCGACGGGGCGAGCGTCGAGGATGCGCACCGGGCGGCCGCCGTTCCAGTCGGGGCGGGTGACGATGTCGCCGGTGCTCATCGGCTGGCCTCGCTGTCCTCGCGGGCGAGCCAGTCGGCGACGCGGATGCAGTCGACGGTCGCGCCGTCGGGGACGTAGATGGTGCCGGTGGCGGGCTCGTCGTGGGGGCTGCAGTCGATCTGCTGCCAGTTGACGACGTGCTCGCCGTTGTCGGCCCGGTTGATGCTGGTGATGGTGGCGATGACGCCGTCGACGGCGATGATGTGGCCGCGGTGCCCGGCGCGCATGGCGTCGCCGGCGACGGGCACGGTCTGCAGGGCGGTGGCGGTGGTGTTCACTGGCTCACCGCCGCGGGCTGCTCGGCGACCGCCTCGGAACCGTTCATGCAGCTGCACCCGTGCTCGTCGCACGCGTTCGGCCACTTGTTCGTCCGCTTCTCGCGGTCGTAGTAGCGTCGGCCGGTGTGCGCGTCGTTGAGTAGGTGTCCGCACTGGCACTTGGCGCGCTCGTCCTGGTCGGAGTCCCAGAAGTAGTCGGCCTTGTCGGCGGAGACGACGGCCTCGATGTTGTAGCCGACGCAACTGCCCGGGCCGATGTTGCTCTCCCCGTCGTGCATCATCTGTGCGGCTTCGTCAGCGTTCTCCGCCTTGACCTTGTACTCGAAGTCGAGCGTGGCCCGGATGATGAAGGTCTTCTCGGTCATCGGTTCACCCCCAGGGCGGCGAGGCGGAGGATGTGGGCGACGAGGTCGCGGGGCCGGGTGACGTCCCACAGCGGCAGGTCGCGCGGGTGCCGGTTGAGGGTGGTGGCGAGCTGCTTGACGGCCTGCTCGGCGAGCGCCTGGTCGCGGGTGGCTAGGTGGAGCGCCTCGACCAGGGACGCGTTGTAGGGGCCGCCGATGAGGTCGGCCATCTTGCGCAGCACCTGGCTGGCGGCGTCGGTGGCCGTGGTGGTGAGGGTGAGCGTGGTCATCAGACCGTCACCCCCGCGGCGACCTCGAAGGGGCGGAGGTCGGCGATGGCGACCAGCTCCTCGTGGGCGGGCTCGTCGCGCCATCCCGCGAGGTCGACCATGCCGCCGCCGTTGCGGCCGATGGTGGGCACCATGCGCACGTCGGGGCGGTGGATCCAGACGGTGTCGTCGTCCTCGTAGCCACGGACGATCCAGATGCCGTCGATGCCGTTCCAGGTGACGGTGTCGCCGTCGGTGGGCGTCCACTGCTCGGCGGCGAGGCGGGCGCCCTGGGCGCGGGTCAGGATGTGGTTGCGGGCCTGTCCGGCGACCTTGACGCGGGGGTCGAAGGCGTCGTTCTTGGCGAGGTCGATGGCCTCGCGGGGGGTGACGTCGAAGAGGCGGGTGATGAGGGCGGCGAGGAGCATGGTGTTCTGGTGGCCGCCGCCGTTGTCGAGGTTGTGCTCGTCGACGTAGGTGGCGAGCGTTTCGATGATCTGGTCAGCGGTGCTGACCTTGTCCGCTGTGGCGGGTGCGAGAATCGTGGTCACGATCCGCGTCCTTTCGAGAGTGAGGTTGTGGGTCGAGCGGGGCCCGGCCGGTTGCGTCGGTGCGGGTCCCGCGCCGCCGCCTGATGTCAGGGCGTGGCGGGTTCGGGGTCGAGCGCGGTGGTGGGGGCGTCGTAGCCGAGCACGCGCAGCAGCTCCGTTTTCGGGACGACGTAGGCGCCGCCGAGTCGCAGCACGCGGCACGGGAACTGCTTCTTGCGTGCGAGTTCGTGGGCCTTGGTGCGTCCCATGCACAGGGCGCGGCCGGCTTCGACGAGCGGGACGCTCACCGGTAGGGCGCGGAGTTCGTCTTCCGTCATGCGGGGCTTCTCTGTGCTCACGCTTGCCTCCCTGTCAGCAGGTGGTGACGGGGGTGGCGGATTCGGAGCGGGCGAGGTAGTCGCTGACGGACTGCCGGTAGACCTTGCGCCGGGTGAGGACGAGCGTCGAGTCGAGGTCTCCGCTGCTGATGAGCTTTTCGACTGACTTCTTGGAGATGCCGAGGATGCGCATGACGTCGGGGATGTCGTAGAAGAGCGGGTCCCCTCCGCAGGTGCAGCCTCCGCAGACGCATGTGGTCCGCTGGGCGGTGGTGGTTGCCATAGCAGAAGCATGTACGCGTACCTACGCGCTTGTGCGCGCATCCTTTACCTTGGGTTAGCTTCGGGAAATCCTTACTGGGCGGCGACTCTCGGGCTCAACCGATTGTTGACGTGCGCGTACATCCGATAGGGTGCGCGTAGGTGCGTAGAATCACGCATCCCGGACGTGTGGAGAGTGGTAGAACCGTGGCTACCAACCCCGTGCCGCCCGAGGCGCAGCTCATCCGCGAGCGCCGCAAGGATCGTCTGCCACCCCTGTCAGTGCGCGACGCCGCCGCAGCGGCGACCGCCGCAGGAGTGTCAATGTCCGAGGCGGGATGGCGCAGCATCGAAAGCGGCCGCTATGACGGCCCGCCGGACAAGATTGCGATCATGTCGGCGGTCGTCGGTATCGCGCCCGACGAGCTGGCGGATCTAGGCCGGCGCGCGAAGCGTGCGAACGTCACAGAGGCCGCGAGCCTGCTGGAGTCGCACCTGCGCCGGCGGGCAGCAGCCGAGCCGTCGATGGCGGCCATCAACACCGAGAGCGTGCCCGAGCGGGTGCTGCAAATGATCCTGGAGGGGATCGACGACATTCGTGCCGCCGAAGGGCTGACCAATGCCCAGAAATCCTCTCTAGAGCAATCCCTAATTCAGGCCGTCACGCAATCCGTGAGCGGTCAGATTGTCCAGATTCGCACCACTTTGGAAATTCTGGAGGAAAAGTCCAGGCAGAGGTCCCCGTAACGTGCAGGTAACCTCCCAGCTACCACCTCTATCCATATCCGAGATTCGGTCATATTGTGTCCTGACCGGACGCGGGGGGACGACGGGGTCGTAACTGGTTGGAGGGGATAGTGAGTAAAAACAAGCGGAATGCGGTCGCGGCTGCTGCCGGGGCCGGGTGGGCGACGGCGCTGGCCATCATTATTGGAACGTTCTTCGAACTTTCCTTGATCGTGGAGTCTCCGGCCCTGCTGTCGCGCATCTTCTCTCTGGTCGCCCTGGCTGCGGCTGTCCTGACCTGCGGCCTGTGGTTCGAGCGCAGCCTCCGCAGGCGACCGGCGCCGGTCCTGCCGCTGCCGGTGGAGACGGCGTACAGCCTGGGCATGAAGGCGGGCGCGAAGCTCCAAGGGCTGCACCTGGCGGACCTCACGCTGAAGGATCCGCTCGCTGGTCTCGGCGAGCACATAATCAATGGCAACGGGCAGCAGGACACGCCGCCGTTCGGGTTGCCTCGCCTGCGGTAGCGGCGATTCCTCATCGGAGAGGCCCGTCGATTTTCCCGAAGTAGCCGTGGACGCAAGGGGAAATGATCGTGACCGGTAACCCGTTCAAACGTTGCAAATGCCGGGCCGCAGACGGCAAGGACCTGGAGTCCAGGTGCCCGAAGCTGCGTCGTAAAGACGGCTCGTGGAACCCGAACCATGGCACGTGGTACGGCAAGGAAGAACTACCGGCGCGGCCTGACGGTAAGCGTCATTACCTGAAGCTCGGCGGGTTCGCCACCGAGGCTGAGGTGGTCGAGCGGTACCAGGCGATCGGGCGGCTGCTCGACATCCCGGACGCCGGCCCGGAGGGGCATGAGGCGCGGATGGAGATCCTCGCCATGGTGAAGGCGGCGCACCGGAAGCGGGCGCCGATGCCGGACTACGAGGAGCTCCACAAGAAGTATCGGGCCGGGCAGCCGCTCCAGTCGATGACGTTCGGCGAGTACTGGGAGCAGTGGGTGGCCCGCCGGCGAAGGCTCAAGGACATCCGCGAGTCGACGCTGCTCGGATATGTGTCGCACTGGGAGACGCACATCCGCGAGGTGCTGGCTGGCGTGCGGTTGGATCGCCTGTTTGTGCCGACCGTCGAGGCGGTGTTCGCGCGGATCGACGAGAAGAACGCTGCCCTGCTGGCCGCGCGCGATTCGGACGATCCGCAGGTGCGGGCCGGCGTGCGGGGGAAGCGGCCGACGGGGCCGGTGACGAAGCGACGATCCGTACCGTGCTGGCCGACGCGGAGCGGGAGCACCTGGTGTCGTTCAACGCCGCGGCGCTGCTGAAGCTGGACGGCGGGCAGAAGGCGAAGGGTGTGGTGTGGACGCGGCCGCGCGTGGAGGCGTTCGAGGCGGCGTACGAGAAGCGGCTGGCCGCTGAGCGGGCCGCGCGGCCGAAGGCGCGGCAGCGGCTGGAGCGGTTCAAGGTGTGGCTGGCCACGTCGCGGCCGTCGCCGGTGATGGTGTGGACGCCGGCGCAGCTCGGCGCGTTCCTGGACCACGCCGCTGGGGATCGGCTGTACGCCCTGTACCACCTGGTCGCGTTCCGTGGGTTGCGGCGTGGTGAGGCGTGTGGTGCCCGCTGGGTGGACGCTGACCTGGACGAGGGGTTGCTGGCCACGGCCAAGCAGCTGGCCAACGTTGGCCGTCAGGTGAAGGAGGGGGCGCCGAAGACGGCTGCGTCGGATGCGGTGGTGGCGCTCGATCAGGGCACGGTGGGCGTGCTGCGGGCGCACCGCAAGCGGCAGTTGGAGGAGAAGCTGGCGTTCGGCGCGTCCTGGATCGACAGGGGCCGGATCTTCACGCGGGAGAACGGGGCGGAGCTGACCCCGGACTGGGTGTCGGAGCATTTCGAGCGGCTCGTCTTCGGGGCCGGGCTGCCGCCGATCCGTCTGCACGACCTTCGCCATGGCGCGGCGACGTTGTCGCTGGCGCCGGGGAATGACATGAAGACGACGTCGCAGATGTTGCGCCACTCCAGTTTGTCGATCACGGCGGACTTGTATACGACGGTGCTTCCGGAGGTGGCTCGGGAAGCGGCGGAGGCGAGCGTGGTTCTGGTGCCTCGCGCGGTCGCGGTGGGGGAGGCGTCTGAAACTGGCGGTTCCCTTTCGGTCCCCCTTAGGGCGGTTGACCGACCCACGGATTGACGCGCGGTTGCTGCACCGCTGGTGGAGTGAGTAGGGCGGGTGGGACTTGAACCCACGACCCACGGATTATGAGTCCGATGCTCTAACCGGCTGAGCTACCGCCCCTTGATTCAGTTGTGTGGCGTGCGGCAGGGCGACGTGAGGATCGTGATGAGGCCCCGCGCATGGCTAAGGCTAGAGCATCGGATCCGGTTGCGGCGTCCGGCCGAACGGGAGACAGGTCTCCGCCGACATCATTCCATGCCGGACCCCGTACGGGGAGTGCGGCTTGATCACATTCGCGGCACTGGTAGGTGCGTGCGCGGGTTGGCTGGTGATGTGACACGTATGTTCGGCGGGGTAGGGGGAACGCATGACGACCATGGGAATCGATCCGGCGCAGCTCAGCGACGAGGACGTCATCCGCGAGCTGCGGCAACTGCACGTGACCAGGAGTGACACTTTCTTCCACGGTTCGGACGACGCGCTGGCGACGCACACCCAACGGACGAATGAGCTGGAAGCCGAGTATTTGCGGCGGTATCCGGCGCGCGAGGTGGATCCGGGCCGGTTGCGAGAGGGAGCGAGGCAGCGCTGATGAGTGAGGGCCATGATGTCCAGGCCCTGTCGGACGTGGACATCCATGTGTACGAGGCCGTGGCCTCGCAGACCGTCGAGTCGGGTGGCGCCGGCATGGACGGGCTGGTGCGCGCCTGCGGGCTGACCGAGGAGGAGGTCCGCCACAGCGTCACCAAGCTGGTGGAGCACGGGTACGTGGTGCCGCGGGGTGACGGTTACGGCCTCGGGCCCCACACGTTCGAGGTGGAGTACTGAGGGCTGGGCCTCGGGTCGTCCGTGGAGTAGCCGCCGGGTTCGGCTGAGCTGAGTCCCGGTTCAGATTCGGCGGATGCGGGACCAGGCCACGAAGGCGCCGCCGAATACTGCCATGGCCAGGCCCGTCCACAGGTTGACGGCGTCGCCGAAGGCGCCGGCGACGACCAGGATCACGCCGTACACCAGGAACAGGCCGCCGATCACCATGCGGATGTCGCTCACAGCATCACTCCGTACATCAAGGCCGCCAGGGCGACGGCGCCCGCGCCGAGCAGCACGGGAGAGCGGTACCAGCGGGCGTCCCCGGCCAGCGCGTCGTCCTCCACGTCCACCGCGCTGAGCCCGTACACCAGCCCGCGCAGCTCCGAGTCGGGTTTGCGCGTGGTGACGAGCGTGACGGCCACGGACACCAGCACGTTCACGGCGAAGGCCAGGCCGGCGCCCCAGAAGCTGGCGTTCAGCTCGGTGCCGAAGTTCACCAGCCCCGCCTTGTACGAGACGTACGACGCGAATGCCGCCACCGTCCCGGCGAGCAGCCCCCAGAACCCGGCCCAGGCCGTCATCCGACGCCAGAACAGCCCCAGGATGAAGGTGGCGAACAGCGGCGCGTTGAAGAACGAGAACAGTGCCTGCAGGTAGTTCATGATGTTCGAGTAACCGGCGGCGATGAAGGCGGTGCCGACACCCAGCGCCACGCCCGCCACGGTCGCGACCCGGCCGACCCGAAGGTAGTGGCGGTCGCCGCGGTCCGGACGCAGGTGAGCCTGCCAGATGTCGTTGGTGAACACCGTGTTGAACCCGCTGATGTTCGCCGCCATCCCCGCCATGAACGACGCCAGCAGCCCGGTCACCGCCACCCCCAGCACGCCGTTCGGCAGCAGGTCGCGCATCAGCAGCGGGATCGCGTCGTTGTAGTCGCGACTCTGGCCCCACCCGCCGAACAGCACGAGCGCGATCGTCCCGGGCAGCACCGTCACCAGCGGGATGAGGATCTTCGGGTAGGCGGCGACGATGGGGGTCAGCCGGGCCGCGTTCGTGTTCCTGGCCGACAGGGCGCGCTGCACCTCGGCGAAGTTCGTCGTCCAGTAGCCGAACGACAACACGAACCCGAGGCCGAACACGATCCCGATCCAGTGCGCCTGCATGGGGTTCTCGCCCGCCGTGTGCGTCCAGGTGTGCAGGCCGCCCTCGCCGAGCGAGCTCTGGCGTACGCGTTCGGCCAGGCCGGAGAAGCCGCCCACGCGCATCAGCCCCAGCACGGTGAGCGGGATCAGCCCCGCGAGGATGACGAAGAACTGCAGCACCTCGTTGTAGATCGCCGAGGAGAGCCCGCCGAGCGTGATGTACGCCAGCACGATCACCGCCGAGACGACCACCGACACCGGCAGCGGCCAGCCGAGCAGCGCCTCCATGACCAGGGCGAGGGCGTAGAGGTTCACTCCGGCGATGAGGATCTGCGCGACCGCGAACGTGACGGCGTTCAATAACTGCGTGGCCCCGTTGAAGCGCCGCCGCAGGAACTCCGGCACGCTGCGCACACTTCGCTACCCAGGAAAACCGCGCTGTCACGCCTGGCCGGGGAGCGGGCGCGGTCATAGGGTCGAGGTGTGGACGTCGCCGACCTGAGCCCCGCGCAGGCGCGGGAGCGCTTCCGCAGCGGCGAGCGGGTGCCGACCGCTGGCTGGTGCCGGGGCTGGACGCAGGCCAATCTCATCGCCGTGCCGAAGCGGCTGCGGTACGAGCTGCTGCTGTTCGCCCATCGCAATCCGCAGGCGTGCCCCGTGCTCGACGTGGGGGAGCCGGGATCCTGGTCCACCCGGTTGTTCCCGGGTGACCTGCGTACCGACCTGCCCGCCTATCGGCTCTACCGCGACGGTGCGGCGGTCGCGGATCTCGGCGAGGTGGCCGGGGAGTGGCGTGCGGACCTGGTGCCGTTCCTCATCGGGTGCAGCTTCACGTTCGAGCGGGCGCTGCTGGCCGCGGGGGTGCCGGTGCGGCATCTGGAGGCGGGGGTGAACGTGCCGATGTACGTCACGAACGTCCCCTGCGAGGCCACCGGCAGCCTGTCGGGGCCGCTGGTCGTGTCGATGCGGCCGGTGCCGGAGCACCTGGTGAAGACGGCCGTCGAGGTGACCGGCCGCTACCCGATGGTGCACGGCGCGCCCGTGCACGTCGGCGACCCCGGCGCGATCGGCGTCCGCGACCTGGCCCGGCCCGACTACGGCGACGCGGTGGAGGTGCGGCCGGGGGAGGTGCCGCTGTTCTGGGCGTGCGGGGTGACACCGCAGGCGGCGGTGCTGGCCAGCGGCGTCGACTACGCGATCGGCCACCTGCCGGGCCACATGGCCATCCTGGACGCCCGGGACGACGACTACCGCGTCGAATGACTACCGCCGGCGCGGTGGGATGCCCGCCGCGGTGAGTTGCCGCCCGATCGGCGGTGCTCCGCGCCGGTTGTCGATCTCCAGACACGGTACGGCCGGCGGCTCGTCCACCCGGATGTTCCTCAGGTAGTCGTCGAAGGCCGCGAGCTTGCCCGTGTCCCGCCCGAGCCCCCGGGCCGAGAGGCGTTCGCGCAGCGTCGGGCCGTCGGAGCGCACCCACACCAGCCGCACCGGCGGGCCGCCCAGCTCCGCCACCCACTCCGCCCACCGGCCGGCGTGGTGCACCTGCGTGGTGAACGGCCCGTCCAGCAGCACCGGGCAGCCGTGCCCGCGGATCTGCCGGGCGATCCTGGTGAGGCCGCCGTACTCGTGCCTTTTTATGTGCTCGTCGTACCAGGGGCCCTCGCGTTCGCCGTCCGGGCGGCCGTGGGCGCGCAGAACCTCGGCGACGAAGCCGCCGTACACGGTGTCCTTGTCGAGGACGGCGGGCACGGGGGACAGGCGGGCGAGCAGCTCGGCCGCCACCGTCGACTTGCCCGCCCCCGGCGGCCCGCTCACCACCCAGACGGGCGTCACGACACCGCTCTGCTCGCGCGCGGCCCGTCCAGCCCCCACGAGACGATCCTGGAGGGCGTGATCCGGATGATCTCGCGGGAGAAGAACGGCGCGGGCGGCTCCTGGTCGGTCAGCGCCACCGCGGTGCCGCGGATCTCGATGCCCCGAGGCGACCACGGGTCGACCGAGGCCAGGTCGTCCACCACGAACGACACCGTGCTCCCGGCCCGGATGTTCCTGAACTTCTTGGACGCGCCCAGCGCGTGCCCGCCGATCGTGATCGTGCCGCTCGCCGGGTCCACGAAGAAGCCGGTCGGATTGTTCTGCACCTGGCCGTCGGGCGCGACGGTGGCCAGGCGGCCGAGGTGCTGGGTGGCGAGATAGTCGAGTTCCGCTGGGGTGAACGTCATGGCGCCGATTCTGCAACCTTGACGCCGGTGGCGGTCAAGCCGGGTCGAGCGGCGTCAAGAGGCAAGGCCCTCGGTCAGCCAGCGCAGCGGGTTGTCGTGCGTGACGCGGCGGATCACGTCGTCGTCCACGCCCGCCTCGCGCAGGCGCGGCAGCAGCGTGTCGAACAGGTGGGCGTAGCCGGGGCCGCCGTACCGGCGCACCTGCGCCACCCGGCTGAGGCCCGTGCTGACCAGCAGGCGGTCGGCGTGGCCGTCCTCGATGACGGCGAGCGCGATCCTGGCCGCCTGGTCCGGGCCAAGGCCGAGCAGGCCCAGGCTCACGTACGCGCCCGCCTCGGCGATCTTCCTGGCCGCGCCGACGTCGCCGCCCAGGTTGCCGCCCGGGTGGCCGACGGCCACCCGGGCGGCCGGCAGGTTCTCGCCGAGCAGGATCTCCAGCAGCGCGAGGCCGTTCGCTCCGTGCGTGGCGACGGGCAGGCGCGAGCGCAGGGACGCGCGGGCGGCGGCCACCAGGCAGCGCTCCTCGCGCGCCGTGGGCTCGGCGCCCCAGCAGCCGACCTCGCCGATCACGCCGGGGAAGACGCCCGTGCCGTCCACGCCGCTGAGGATCTCGTCCATCAGGCGGGCGGTGAGGGTGTCCACGTCCTGGTCGCCGGCGTCGGTGAACGGCTCGGTGAACAGCCCGGTCGAGGCGATCACCGGCACCCGGCTGGAGGCGGCGATGCGGGCCAGCGCGGGGGCGTCGCGGCCCATGCCCATGCAGGTCAGCTCCACCACGAGCCCGAGCCGGCCGGACAGCCGCAGCTCGCGCAGCTCTCCCGTGACGGTCTCCTCCTCGTCGAGCCAGCGGTACGGGTCGGAGTCGATCCCGACACCCCAGCGCAGGTCGGTACGGAGGTGCTCGTGGGGGAGGACCGCCGCCTCGACGGCCGCCATGCGTACGGGTCCGGTAACGGTCCGGAGCAAAACCTCGGGCATAACAGACATTAACCGATGTTTGCTGGAAAGAGCCCATTCGGGCAGGAAATTTTGCTTCTCAGGAGGTTTGGCGCTTTGCTGGCCGTCTGCAAGTGGCTGGGTGGAGCGGGCCGTATCCTGGGTGGCACACCGACGGCGGGGGGAAATGTGCACGTGAAGAACTCCGACATCGGCGACGCCGACGTGATCAAAGACGACGCCGCCGGGCGTTCCGACATGCCCCGCCGCCGCACCGGCATCCAGGGCTGGCTCGACGGCATCCGATCCACCCGTGCGGGAGCGCTCACGCTCAAGATCGTGATTGGCCTCATCGGCACCCTCATGGTGGCGGGCGGGCTGGTCATGGTGCCGTTCCCGGGGCCGGGATGGCTGATCGTGTTCGCCGGTCTCGCCGTGCTCGCGACCGAGTTCCACTGGGCGCACAAGGTGCTGGAGTTCGGCAAGCGCACGCTGCACGCCTGGACGCAGTGGTACAAGCGTCAGGGCTGGACGGTGCGCGTGGTGGTGCTCGCGGTGACGGCCGTCGTCGCCACCGTGATCGTGTACTTCGGGCTGCGCACCGTGGGGTTCGACGTCATCGCGATCGCCAGAGCCTACATCTGAGGGGGTCAGAGGTAGAGGCCGGTGCCGTGGTCGGTCTCCTGGGTGGCCACGGCGTGCAGGTCGCGCTCGCGCATCACGAGATAGGTCTGCGCGTGCACCTCCACCTCGAACTGGTCTTCCGGGTTGAACAGCACCTTGTCGCCGACCTTGACCGAGCGCACGTTCGTGCCCACGCCGCAGACCTCGCCCCACGACAGCCGGTTGGCCATCTTGACCGTCGCGGGGATGACGATGCCGGAGCTGCTGCGGCGCTCCTCGGCCTCCCGCTCCAAGCGGATCATGACCCGGTCGTGCAGCATCTGAATCTCGAACTTGGGCTCTACCACGGGGTCAAGTTTACGAGCAGCCGGACGCCCGGGATCCCGCGACCGATGATCGGCGGCTGACCCGGGCCGCCACCCCGTGGCAGGATGGCCGTCATGATCATGGCCTTCGGCGAAACCGGCTGGCAATGGCTGAACGCCCCCCGCGCATGGACGGCCGACGACGGCCTGAGCCTGTTCTGCGAACCCGGCACCGACCTGTGGCGCAGGACCCACTACGGCTACACGTACGACACCGCCCACATGTTCGGCCGCACGGTCAGCGGCGACCTGCGGCTGTCGCTCACCTTCTCCGGCGAGTACGCCGAGCAGTACGACCAGGCCGGCGCCGTGCTCAGGATCGGGGAGGACGACTGGATCAAGGCCGGGATCGAGTACGTCGACGGCGGCTTCCACCTCAGCACCGTCGTGACCCGCCGGTTCTCCGACTGGTCGGTCCTGCCGTTGGACCGGCCGGTGCGGCGGGCGACGTTCGTCCTGGAGCGCGCCGGCGACGCGGTGACCGTCCGCTACGGCCTCGACGGCGAACCGGCGGAGAACATGCTCCGCCTGGCCTACTTCCCGCCGGGACGCCCGGCGCTGGCCGGCGCCATGGCCGCGGCACCCGTCGGCAAGGGTTTCCCGGTCCGTTTCACCGACCTGCGGGTGAGCCCGCTCACGGAAGGCTGAGTTCGGCGAAGATCGGGCGGTGGTCGGTGCCCCGGAGCGGCAGGACCGCGAAGTCCCGCACCGCCATCCGCGCGTCCGCCAGCACGTGGTCGATCGTCACGCCGGGCCGCCGCGACCACTGCGGCCAGGTCACCTGGAGCCCGCGCCCCGTCACCTCGGCCGCGTCCTGGTAGCCGGAGGCCAGCAGGTCACGCATCGGCAGGTGGTCGAGCGTGGCGTTGAAGTCGCCCGCCAGCACGCGCAGCTCGTCGCCGCCGCGCGGCAGCGCCTCCAGGCCCGCTCGCCAGCACGGCAGGCGCTCGGCGCGGCCGGGCGCGCACGGGTGCACCGAGACGATCTCGATGCGCCTTCCGCCGGGATGCGTCAGCCAGGCCCTGGCCTGCCCGAACCCGCCCAGGTTGATGGTCCTGCCGGCCTTGAGCGGGTGGCGGGCGTAGACGGCGGACCCGCCGACGCCGTTGAGCGGGCGGGTGACCGCGTGCCGGAGCGTACGGCGCAGCCCCGCCGCCTCCAGCCGCCGCATGGCCGCAGGGGTGAGCTCCTGCAGCGCCAGCACGTCGGGCCGGGTCCGCGCCACCAGGGCCATCAGCTCGTCCGTGTCGGCCCTGCCCACCAGGAGGTTGGCGGCCAGCACCCGCAGCACCGGGCCCCGCGCGGCCGGGGTACGGTCGGGCAGCGCCCGGGGAAGCACCGCGGCCCCCATCGCCAGCACCGACGCCAGCGCCACCGCCCCCGCCGCCCACCGCCGGAGCAGACAGGCCAGCACCAGCGCGACCGCCGCCGCGCCCGCCGCGTACGGCGTACCGGCCACCGCCGGCACCCACGGCCAGCCGGGCTCGAACCCGCTCAGCCGCACCCCCGCCCACACCGCGAACGGCACCACCACGATCCAGCTCATCCAGGTACGCACACCCTGTATCGCCACAAAGCCGGGTTGGCGTTCATGAGAAGGTATCGCCATGCACGACGTGGAAGCCCGGGTCCTCGACGCGCTCGACGCGGCCGAGACCGTCAACCTGCTGGCCGAGACCGTACGCGTCCCCAGCGTCACCGGTACCGACGCCGAGTCCGACCTCCAGCACCGTTTCGCCCGGCTGCTCACCGAGGCCGGCATGGACGTCGACGTCTGGAAGCTCGATCTCGCCGACCTGACCGCGCGTCCCGGCTTCCCCGGCACGGAGGCCCCGCGGAGCGAGGGCTACGGCGTGGTCGCCGTCACCCCCGGTGGCGAGGGCATGCCCGCGCTGGCGCTGCAGGGCCACGTGGACGTCGTGCCGACCGGCGACCTGGCCAAGTGGGCGGGCAGCGACCCGTTCGCCGCCCGGATCAGCGGCGGCGTGCTGCACGGCAGGGGCGCGTGCGACATGAAGGCCGGCCTCGTCGCCAACCTGGCCGTGGCGCGGGCCATCGCCCAGGCGGGTGTCAAGCTGGCCAGGCCGCTGGCCGTGCACTGCGTGATCAGCGAGGAGGACGGCGGGCTGGGCGCGTTCGCCACCCTGGACAGGGGGCACACCGCCGAGGCGGCGGTGATCACCGAGCCGACCAGCGGTGCGGTCATCACGGCCAACGCGGGCGCGCTGACGTTCCGGCTGGAGATCGCCGGGCAGGCCGCCCACGGCGCGACCCGGTACGAAGGTGTCAACGCGATCGAGGTGTTCTGGCCGGTGTTCGAGGCGATCAGGCGCCTGGAGGCCGCGCGCAACCGCGACGTGCCGGAGCTCTTCGCCGGCAACGCGATGCCCTACCCGATCGAGGTCGGCACCGTGCGGGCGGGCGACTGGGCCAGCACCGTGCCCGACCTGCTGGTCGCCGAGGGGCGGCTCGGGGTGCGGCTGGACGAGGACCCGGCGGACGCACGGGCCGCGTTCGAGGAGGCTGTCGCGGGCGTCGCGCACCCGTGGCTGCGTGACAACCCGCCGGTGGTGACGTGGCCGGGAGGGCAGTTCGCCAGCGGCCGGCTGCCCGCCGGGCACAGGCTGCTGGAGGAGGTCGGCCGCGCGGTCGCCGACGTGACGGGCACGCGGCCCGCGCAGGCGGCGGCGCCGTACGGGAGCGACCTTCGGCTCTACACCGCGGCCGGGATCCCGACGCTGCACTACGGCCCCGGCGACGTGCGCTTCGCGCACGCGCCCAGGGAGCAGGTCAGCCTGACGGAGCTGCACGACGTCACCCGCGCCCTGGCCCTGCTCGCCGTACGCCGCTGCGCGGCCTACTGAGCGCGGACCAGGCGCGGCGGCGCGTACTGAACGCCGGTCAGGCGGGCCGGGAGGGCACGCGGCGGCGGGACTCGGGGACGATGAGCGGCGTGCCCGACTGCGGGTCCTGGATGATCTCGCAGCGCAGGTCGAACACCTCGTGGACCAGCTCCGGCGTGACGATCTCACCTGGGTCGCCCTGGGCCACGACCGCGCCGTCGCGCATCACGATGAGGTGCGTGGCGTACCGGCAGGCCTGGTTGAGGTCGTGCAGCACGGCCACCATGGTCCGGCCCGCCTCGTGCAGGTCGGCGCAGAGGTCGAGCACCTCGATCTGGTGGGAGATGTCCAGGAACGTGGTCGGCTCGTCCAGCAGCAGAATCGGCGTCTCCTGCGCCAGCGCCATGGCCAGCCACACCCGCTGCCGCTGCCCGCCCGACAGCTCGTCCACGATCCGGTCGGCGAGCTCGGCCACGTCGGTGGCTCGCATGGAGTCGGCGACGGCCGTCTCGTCGGCGCGCGACCACTGCCGCATGAGCCGCTGGTGCGGGTAGCGGCCACGGGCCACCAGGTCGGCCACGGTGATGCCGTCGGGCACGATCGAGCTCTGCGGCAGCAGCCCGAGCCGCCGCGCCACCTCCTTCGACGGCAGCGACGTGATCACGCTGCCGTCGAGCTGCACGGCTCCCGTCTTGGGCTTGAGCATCCTGGCCAGCGCCCGCAGCAGGGTGGACTTGCCGCAGGCGTTCGGGCCGATGATCACGGTGAAGGACTCGTCGGGAATCGCCACGGTGAGGTCGGTGGCCACGACGCGCTGGTCGTAGGCGAGCGTGAGGCTGGTGCCGGACAGGCGGGCGCCATTGATCGGTGCGGCGCTCGGCGCGGTCATCGGTGCGGCCATCAGTGGCGGTCCTTTCGCAGGAGCAGGACGAGGTACGTGCCGCCGATCGCGGCGGTCAGCACCCCGACGGGCAACTGGGTGGGCGCGAGCACCCGCTGTGCCGCCAGGTCAGCGGCGGTCAGCAGCACGGCGCCCATGAGCGCGGAGGCGCCCATGGTCACCCCGGCGGAACGGGTGAGCCGCCGGGCGAGCTGCGGCGCGGCGAGCGCCACGAAGGCGACGGGCCCGGCGGCGGCCGTGGCCACCCCGGACAGCAGCACGCCGGCCGCGATGGCCAGCGCGCGTACGGTCTCGACCGGGATGCCCATGGCCTTGGCCGCGTCGTCGCCCATCTCGATCATCCGCAGCGGCCGGGCGATG
Source organism: Nonomuraea terrae (assembly GCF_004348995.1). Lineage (GTDB taxonomy): Bacteria > Actinomycetota > Actinomycetes > Streptosporangiales > Streptosporangiaceae > Nonomuraea > Nonomuraea terrae. The sequence goes on along the minus strand of NZ_SMKQ01000079.1, from coordinate 10,614 downwards.
GCCACGCAGACCGGCACCAGCACGAGCAGCGCCAGTGCCACGGGCCCGGCGTGGTCCCAGCCGCGCCCGGTGAGACTGCCGGTCAGCCAGGCCGCCGCGGTCGCCGCGTCGTTGATGTTGGCCCGGGTCAGCAGGTACGAGTTGACCGCGAGCAGCAGCGCGTTCGCCCCGATGCCGACCAGCACGAGCCGGTAGCCCGCCACCCCGCCGCGGTAGGCGAGGGCGTACACGAGGGCCGCCGTCACCACGCACCCGGCCAGCGCGCCGCCGGCGATCACCATGGCCGAGCCACCCGCGATCACCGCGATGATGCCGCCCGTGGAGGCGCCGGCGGTGAAGCCGATGAAGTCGGGGCTGCCGAGCGGGTTCCTGGTGAGGCTCTGGAAGATGGCGCCGCTCAGCCCGAACGCGGCCCCGACCAGCAGCCCCGTCACCACGCGCGGCGCCCGCAGCCGGCTGACGATCAGCTCGGCGACCGGTGTGCCCTGGCCGAAGAGCGCGCCGACGATGTCCGGCACCGGCACGGTGAACTCGCCCGTCGCCAGCGCCGCCACCGTGACCAGGAAGCCCACGACGAGGAGCACGACGCCGACGAGCAGGGCGCGCGGCGCCAGCCGTACGGACCAGGGTCCGAAGCGCACGGTCACAGCGCCGCCACCCGCCTCCGCCTGGCCATCATGATGAAGATCGGCGCGCCGATCACCGCCCACACGATGCCCACCTGCACCTCTCCTGGCCGGGCGATCAGCCGGCCTGCCACGTCGGCGGCGAGCAGCAGCACCGGCGCGGCCAGCGCCGAGTACGGCAGCACCCACCGCTGGTCGGGACCCACCACGGCGCGCACGGCGTGCGGCACGATGAGACCGACGAACCACAGCGGCCCGGCGGCGGCGGTGGCCGCCCCGCACAGCAGTGTGACCGCCACCCCGGTGAGGATCCGCGTCCGGTTCACCGCCACGCCGAGCGCCCGGCCCGCGTCGTCGCCGAGCGCCAGCATGTTGAGCGGCCGGGCCAGCATCAGCCCGAGCACCAGCCCGGCGGCCATGAACGGCGCCAGCCGCACCAGCGTGTCGGCCGTCTGCCCGGCCAGCGACCCGGTCAGCCAGAACCGCATCCGGTCGTAGGTCTGTGTGTCCATGCGCAGGATGGCCTGGGCCACCGCCGTGCACACCATGCCGAACGCCACCCCGGCCAGCGTCAGCCGTACGGGGCTGGAGCCCGCGCGGCCGGAGGAGGCCAGGGCGTAGACGACGACGGAGGCCAGCGCGGCTCCGCCGAAGGCGAACCACACGTACACCGTGGGGTCGGTCAGCCCGAACAGGCCGAGCGCGAGCGTGACGCCGAGCGCGGCGCCCTCGTTGATGCCGAGCAGCCCCGGGTCGGCCAGCGGGTTGCGGGTCAGGCTCTGCATGAGCGCCCCGGCCAGGCCGAGCGTGGCGCCCACCCCGAGGCCGAGCAGCGTACGCGGGACGCGCAGCTCGCGGATCACCGTGTGGTCGTTGGAGCCGTCGGGGGCCAGGAAGGCGTCGATCACCGTCCCGAACGACACCGAGCGCGCGCCGAGGGCCACGCCGGCGAGCGCGACCAGGGCCAGCACGACGGCCGTCACGACGAGCCCCGTGACCAGGACCGCGGGGCGCCCCGTGCGCCCACCGCCGTCCCCGTCGGATGCCGTGTCACCCGCGGTGTCCACCGCGGCGGGCCGTCCGGCGCCGGCCGTGTCCTGTGGCGGGCGCACCCGGCCCCCTCTCTCTAGCGGTCAAACTTAGGCAAGGCTAATCTAATGCCCCAGTAATCAGGCAAGCCTAACCTTAGGAGTTGGAGATGTCGGGACCGGTAATGCCTCGCAGGGGCTTCCTGGCGGGCGCGGCGGGACTCGCGGCGGCCCTGACTCTGGCGGCCTGCGGCGACGGCGGCGGCACCGCGGCCCCCGCCGCGTCGGGATCCGCCGGCGCCTCGGCCGGAGCCTGGTCGTTCACCGACGACCGCGGCAAGAAGGTGGAGCGGCCGGAGCCGCCCGCCAGGATCGTCGCCCAGGTGGGCTCGGCCGCCGCGCTGTGGGACTTCGGCGTGCGCCCCATCGCCGTCTTCGGCCCGCACAAGCTCGCCGACGGCAGCAGGGACCCGCAGGTGGGCAACGTCGACATCACCAAGGTCGAGGGCCTCGGCAACGTGTGGGACGAGTTCAACGTCGAGAAGTACATCTCACTCCAGCCCGACCTCCTCGTCAGCAGCATGTACGAGAAGGGCACCCTCTGGTACGTCCCCGAGAAGTCGAAGGACACCATCGAGCAGGTCGCCCCGACCGCCGGCGTCATGCTGACCGGCCGCAGCGCCCTGGACGTCATCGGCACGTACGAGCGGCTCGCCCGGTCCCTCGGCGCCGGCATGGAGGGCGTGCCCGAGGCCAAGGCCCGCATGGAGGCGGCCACCAAGGAGCTCGCCCGGTTCAAGGACCTGCGGATCCTCATGGTCTCGGGCGGCGCGGACGCGTTCTGGGTCGTCAACCCGCCGGAGTACCCCGACATCGTGCACCTCGTCGACGCCGGCCTCAACGTCGTCGAGCCCGACAAGGTGGACGAGGGCGGCTTCTTCCAGACGCTCAGCTGGGAGAACGCCGACGCCTACGACGCCGACGTGATCCTCTACGACACCCGGACGCAGGCGCTCAAGCCCGAGGAGATGATGAAGAAGCCGACCTTCGCCAAGCTCCCCGCGGTCGAGGCCGGCCAGCTCTACCCGTGGTCCGCCGAGGCGCCGTTCAGCTACCACGGCTACGCGGACTTCCTGGAGAACATCGTGGCGAACCTGAAGAAGGCCGAGCCCCTTCAGTAAGCGCCGCGGACTTCGACGATCTCGGCGAGCGGGAACTCCAGGTAGTCGCCGGCCTCCTCGCACCAGGCGTCGAGCGCGCCGCCCCGCAGCTCGCCGTGGCTGATCGTGGCCGTCAGCCCGTCGCTCAGCGTGATGCCGGCACGCACGCCCCGGTCGACGACGAAACCCAGCAGCGACTGCTGGGCCGTCGGCAGCCGGGTCGCCACCCGGCCGATGACCGCCCACGTGCGCCCGTTCTTGCCGTCGTCCTGCCTGCTCGCGGACAGGAGGCGGCGGGCGTGCTCGTACGGGTCGGGCGGCGGCTCGGCCAGCACGTGGGGCGGCGGCTCCACCTCCAGACCGGGAAAGTCGGACAGCTCGACCACCTGCCCGCCGGGCAGCAGGATGAGCTTGCCGTGGCCGGGCTCCTCGGCCCTGGCCCGGTGGATGGTGATCTCACCGGTGTCGGCGACGGGGACCGGCGAGTAGCCGACCTCGCGCAGCGCGGCGAGCGTGCGGTCGGCCGGCGTCGCGCTCACCAGCACCGTCGGGGCGAGCAGCCGCAGGCCCAGCCGGCCCAGGCGACGGTGGGCGGCGATCTCGGCCAGCAGCCCGGTGTCGGCGGCCTGGACGACGCAGCCGACCGTGGTGACGGTCACCTCGCCGTGCCGCCGGGCGGTGTCGCGGACCAGGTATTCCAGCGGCTGGGGGATCGTGCCGACGGTGGCCAGCTCGTCGAGCAGCTCGTCGGCGTCGTGGCCGCGGTCGAGCGCCCGGCGCACGCTCTCGGTCGTGAAACGCCACACCGAGGCCGCGCCGCGCGACTCGCGCTCGGCGACCCGGTCGAGCAGCGCCGCCAGCTCGGCCGACGGCGGCCCGGTGACGACCGCGGTCAGGTCGGGCCCGAACAGCGCGCTGCGGCGGACGCTGGCCAGTGCGCGGGTGGCCGCCTCGACCAGCGTGGGGTCGTGCTCGACCGTGGGAACCGCGTCGTCGTTCTCGTCGCCTGGCTTGGCCGTCAGCCCGGCCAGTGCCCGGCCGAGGTCGGTGAGCGCGTTGTTGGCCAGCAGGCCGAGCAGCCTGGCCTCGTCGAGCACCGCCGGCGCGCACGCGCGCAGCAGCGGCAGGTCGATGAGCGGCGCGTGCCAGTGGACGTTGGCGACGAGGCTGTCGCGGTCGGCGAAGGCCGTGCCGGAGGGCAGCTGGGCGAGCGCCGACAGCACCGCCCGGCGCACCCGCGCGACGGTGCCGCCCGCCGGGTCGTCGCCGAGCACGGTGCCGTACTTGCCGTCGATCCTGCGCAGCGACGAGCGTTCCATCCGCCACCAGGCCGCCAGCAGCACCCGCAGCCGGGCGGAGCCCTCGTCGAGCCGCCAGCGGTCGAAGCGCTCGGTCGGGATCATGCCGCCGGACTGCTCGTCCCAGGCCAGCAGCCGGGCCACCGCGCAGACCTCCAGCAGCAGGCGCGTCTCGTCCTCGTCGCAGCCGGTCTCCTTGGCGACCCTGCGGACCTCGCGTACGCCGACGCCGCCGGTCTTGAGCAGCGGCAGCGGCGTCTTGGAGGTGTTGTCGAGCAGGGCCGCGCACCGCTCGACCACGTGAGGGGCGGCCAGCGTCATCAGGTGGTCGACCTCCTCGGGGTCGACCGGGATCGTGGCCACCTCGGGCGCCACCGGCCGGAACGGCGGGTGGTAGCCGGGGCCGCGCAGGGCCAGCGCGATCTCGCGGGGGATCTCGCCGACGTGCCAGCTCGGCCGGAACAGCAGGCCGTGGTCGGCGCACCAGCGCTCGGGGGTGCCGGGGGTGACGAACCGGCCGCCGTCGACGTCGAGCGTGGGGCCCTGCCAGGCGAAGCGTTCCAGCAGCGCGACGGTGCCGTCGGGGGCCTGGCTCACCAGCGACCTGACGCGCTCGCCGTCGCCGAGCGCCTCGACGGCCCTGGCGATCGCGCGGCGCTTGTTGCCCTGCGCCGGCAGCCCCAGGTTGCGCGCGAGGGCCTGCAGCGCGTCGTTGCTGATCGACCAGGAGTTGAGGTAGTGCTCAAGCGGCTCGCCCAGGCCGAGCGGCGAGGCCCACCAGCGGGTCACGCCCTCCGCGAGGTGGATCACCCTCCCGTCGCCGGGCCAGGCGAGGGCGTGGTCGTAGAGGTGTTCGAGCCAGGGGGTGACGTCGTCGACCGGCGCGTCGAGGAACGCGGCCAGGCTCTCGGGCGTCGGGCGGGTCATGGCCAGGGCGGTCTCGGCGAGTTGCAGGCACGGCAGGGGCAGACCGCGCAGGGATTCCATCACGGCGAAACCGTTGGAGAGCCGCTGGGCCAGGGTGTCGAGCCGCCTGGGCCAGGGAGCGGCGATGGCGTCGGGCCGGTTCGCGAGGATGCGACCGAGCCTGTCTTCGTCTAGGGTGCGTAGCCAGCCGAGCAGGTGATCTTCCATCTGTCAGCACTCTCATGGGGTCGCGCGCGGGACTCACCGTGAGCCATGAGCATCCACGGTAATGCAGATCACCCCCGTCAGGAGAGGACTGCCCAGACGATCTTTCCGTGGGGTGCGAGGGCGGACCAGCCCCAGCGGAGGCTGAGCGATTCGACGATGTGGAGGCCGAGGCCGCCGGTGTCAAGGGGGCCAGGGTATCGCAGCACGGGCACCGAGGACCCGGGATCGGTGAAGGCGCTCGTGACGAGCGGCCCCCGGCGTACGAGGGACATGTGGACGGTGCGCTCGCGGCGCGGGTCGTCCAGGCACAGGCCGTGGCGCAGCGCGTTGGTGGCGAGCTCGGAGACCACCAGCTCCATGTTCTCGATCAGCTCGCCGAGGCCCCAGCCCGTCAGTGTGCCCGCGCTGAAGCTGCGGGCGGTGTGAACCGAGGAAGCCGCGGGCGGGAGCACGAACGTGGCGCTGGCGGACGGGCCCGGGACGACGAGGTCGAGGGCCGCTTCCGGCCACCAGCCGACTGGAGGCCACCAATCGAACGTTGTCCACTGGCCGTGGGCCGTGGTGGATTGCACGTGATCATTCTGCGTCAAACTCTCGTGCAGGTGCAAGAGCGAATGCACGTGCAGCCAACCCCTGTACACGCTACGGTTTGCCTCAAATGGTCAATATGGGGGAAAGGGGATCTTGTCCGCGGCCCATGATCTTCCGGCCGTGAAGTGACAGACTGTTTGGCAAGGAAACGACCAAGGAGCTGCACGTGTCCATTGATCCGCCCGGTTCCGGTTCGACCGTAAGGCGCATCATGCTGGGGGCGAGCCTCAGGCGCCTGCGCGAAGCCAGCGGTCTCGACCGGGCACAGGCCGGATTTCACATCCGGGCGTCCGAGTCCAAGATCAGCCGCATGGAGCTCGGCCGCGTGGGCTTCAAGACACGTGACGTGGAAGACCTCCTCACCCTGTACGGCGTCGTCGACGACGCCGAACGCCGTGCCCTGCTGGAGATGGTGCGCGAGGCCAACACCCCCGGGTGGTGGCACAAGTACTCCGCCGAGCTGCCGTCATGGTTCACCACGTACATCGGCCTCGAGGAGGCGGCGAGCGTGATCCGCACCTACGAGGTGCAGTTCGTGCCCGGCCTGCTGCAGACGGCCGCGTACGCGCGCTCGGTCATCGAGCTGGGCAACCCCGATGAGAGTCCGGACAAAATCGAACGCCGTGTGCATCTGCGCATGCAGCGTCAGGAGCGCTTCACCCGGAAAGACGGACCCCGTCTGTGGGCCGTCATCGACGAGGCGGCGCTCAAGCGGATCATCGGCGGGCGGGAGGTCATGGCCGAACAGCTCCAGCACCTGCTGGAAGTCGCCGCTCTTCCCAACATCACCATTCAGGTGATGCCCTTCAAGTTCGGCAAACACGCTGCTGAAGGGGGCGCGTTCAGCATCTTGCGGTTTCCCGAGTCCGACTTGTCGGACGTTGTCTACGTCGAGCAGCTCTGGGGTGCCCTGTACCTGGACAAGCGTGAGGACGTCGACCCGTACCTCACCGCCATGGAGCAACTGTGCGTGGAGAGCACCACGCCAGGGGGCACCGTCGAGCTCATCGGCGGTCTTCTCAGAAAGATGTAGATGAACCAGACCTACAACGGAATGCCGGCCGCGGACCTGACGCAGGTCTCCTGGCGCAAGAGCCGCTACAGCAACTCGCAGGGCAACTGCGTGGAACTCGCGGAGCTTCCCGACGGTGGCATCGCGGTGCGCAACTCACGCTTCCCCGACGGCCCTGTCCTCATCTATACCCGTGACGAGATCCGGGCCCTGGTGCTCGGAGTGAAGGACGGAGAGTTCGACGGCCTCCTCGTTTAACCGGGTGTTAACCTCCGGCGCGGCCGCTTAACGGCGGCGCGCCGGAGGCGTAACCGCCCGGCCTCGTCCCCAGGCGAGGATCGGAGTCATGCTCGACCAGATGACCCTGTATCCGATCGCCGACGACGTGCTGTTCGCACCGGGCGGCAAGGTCGTGATCCGCACCTACGGCGTGGCTCCCGCGACCTCGGGGGCCTCCGTCTCCTACCGGACCTGGGTGACCGGCATCCGGGACCAGCCGCGCTACTGGCACTGGGGCCACTTCGAGGACGCCACCAGCGGGCACCGCAAGGTCCTGGAGTGGCTCACGGGGCGGGGCCCGCAGCCCGCCCAGGCCCTGGCCTGACCACCCGGCCCGCCACCGGCCGCCCACCTGGCCGGTGGTGGAAATACGCGACTACCCGGAAGGCCGCCGTCGTGAGACGCTTCTGACACCCCTCCCCGGCCGTCGCCGCCCGCGGGCGGACCCGCCGGGGTCAGCCGAGGGTGCGGAGGTCGCCATGACGGACCTGTACCTCTACAACGGGCAGAGCCCCGACGAGCACGTCGCCTCGTGCCCCGACTGCCGCGCGGCCGCCGCGCTCCTCGACCGGCCGGAGACACCGGCCGAGCCACCCCCCACGATGCGTGACGCGGTGCTGTCCCTGGCGCGCCGCCGCCGCAGCCCCGCCGTCCTCGCCGTGTCGTCCGTCGCGGCGCCGTACGCCGAGCAGGTGGCGCTCATGGACGACCTGCTGAAGGACCTCAGCGAGCCCCAGTGGGACGCCCCGATCCCCAGGCACGGCACCGTCAGGGCGCTCGTCGAGCATCTGGTCGCCAACGACGCCGCCGTGGCCGCGTTCATGGGCGTGCCCGACACGGCGGCGGCCACGGTCCACCGCCGCTGGCGCGAGCAGGCCGGCTCCCTGCTGGAGCGCGTCTCGGGCAGCAGCGAGGTGCTGCTGGGCGTCGAGGTGGCGCTGGCCGGGCCGCGTCCGGCCCGCGCGCCGCTGCGGCAGGCCCTGATCCAGCGCACGTTCGAGACGTGGACGCACGCCGACGACATCAGGGCCGCCACCGACCGCACCGCGTCGCCGCCCCGCCCCGAGCACGTGCACATGATCATCGAGTTCGGCCTGGCGCTGCTGCCGCGTGCCATGAAGGGCCCCCGGCGGGACGTCTCGGCCACGATGGTGCTCACCGGCCCGGGGGGCGGCAGCTGGACGGTCCCGCTCTCGCCCGCCTCCGACCACGTCGCCGTGGTGATCTCGGCCGACGCCGTCGAGTTCTGCCGGCTGCTGGGCAACCGGTGGCCGCCCGGGTCCTTCCCGTACGCCGCCGAGGGCGACCCCGCCCTCGCCCGTGACCTGATCCGCGCCGCCGCGACGCTGGGATGCGACTGATGAGCGACAGGGAACTGCGCGCCCGTCTGACCGCCGGCGACCTCGACGCGCTCGCCGACGCCTACGACCGCCACGGCCCGTACGTGTACGGCGTCGCCGTCGCGATCACGGGCAGCCGGGCGTACGCCGAGGAGGTCACCCAGAACGTGTTCGTCGCCCTCTGGGAGCGGCCCTCCTCCTACGATCCCGGCCTGGGCTCGTTACGCGGCTGGCTGGTCGGCCGTGCCCTGCACGAATCGGCCCGCCGCGCGAAGGTCGGGTGACCGGTCATCGCTAGGCGCAGGTCACGGGGGCGTTCCAGGCGGTGAGCACCGGCTCGGCGTGCTCGAAGCCGAGCCGCGAGTAGGTGCCCGTGTCGAGCTTGAGCAGCCGGCCCTCCTCGGGGGCCAGGCGCAGCCACCGGGCGGCCAGCACGCGTAGGAAGTGACCGTGCGCCACCAGCGCCACCCTGCCCTCGGTCGCCCGGGCCCGCTCGATCACCCGGTCGGCGCGTACGGCCACCTCGGCGGCGCTCTCGCCCGGGTGCTCGGTGTCGCCGGGGATCACGCCGTCACGCCACAGATACCAGCCGGGCCGCGTCCTGCGGATGTCCGGCGTGGTGATCCCCTCATAACCGCCGTAGTCCCATTCCCACAGGTCGGCGTCCACCTGGTAGTCCGTCAGGCCCGCCAGCTCCGCCGTACGCCGGGCCCGCTGGGCGGGGGAGACCAGCACCAGGTCGAACGGCTCCTTCACCAGCGGCGCCAGCGCCCTGGCCTGCTCCTCGCCGTGCTCCGTCAAAGGCAGGTCGGTGCGGCCCGTGTGCCTGCCCGCCTTGCTCCACTCGGTCTCTCCGTGCCGGAGCAGCAGCATCTCGTTCATGCGTCCCATCATCCGGCACCGCCGACCCCACAGCGCCCCCAGGTACCACCAAGTGTGGCGATCTCTCCCTTATGGTGTGGTTTCGAGGCGTTTGAGGAGGATGGATGGAGCCGGTGGCGGTCGGACTGGTGGGAGCGGGGCCGTGGGCACGGATGGCGCACGCGCCGATGCTGGCCAAGGGGCCGCACACGCGGCTGGCCGGGGTATGGGGGCGCAGGCCCGAGAGCGCCGCGGAGCTGGGCGCCCCGGTGTTCACGCGGATCGAGGAGCTGTTCGACCACTGCGAGGCCGTGGCGTTCTGCGTCCCGCCCGCCGTGCAGGCCGAGTACGCCGTGCGGGCCGCCCGCGCGGGCAAGGCGCTGCTGCTGGAGAAGCCCCTCGCCGACACCCTGGAGGGCGCCCGGCGGGTGGCCGACGCGGTCGCCGAGTCCGGAGTCGCGTCCCAGATGGTGCTCACCCTGCGTTACGCCCAGGAGACCCGCGACTTCCTGGCCCGCTGCGCCGAGATCGCCCCGTTCGGCGGCCACGCCGCGAACGTCTCCAACGTCCTGCTCGGCGACCATCCCTTCGCCACCCCCTGGCGCCTGCGGCACGGCGCGCTGCTCGACGTCGGCCCGCACGTGATCGACCTGCTCGGCGCCGCCCTGGGCCCGGTGACCGGCGTACGCGCGCACGGCAACCCGCTCGGCTGGACCGGCCTGCTGCTCGAACACGAGGGCGGCGCCGTCAGCGAGGCGTCCCTGTGCATGGCCACCGCCGGCGACCCGCCGCCCTCCACCGTCGCGGTGTACGGCCGCACCGGCAGCGCCGTGCTCCCGGCCGTCCGGGGCGACGCCCTGGCGACGGTGGCCGAGGAGTTCGCCAGGACCGTACGCGACGGCGGCGGCCACTCGCTCGACGCGGCCCACGGTCTTCGGCTGCAGCAGGTCATCGCAGAGGCGGAGGCCCAGCTCACGTCCTGACCCCGCCAGGCCCCTTGACGTCGGAGGGTTCACGGGCATTGATAACGTTTGTCCGATGCGCAGGGCGCAGCGAAGTCCGGTGCGAGTCCGGCGCTGTCCCGCAACTGTCTAAAGCCAGGTCGCCTGCCTCTGCGCTGACGTCATCATCCCTCGTGGAAAAGGGTGATCCGTCGCTTCATGCGGGTCTCTCGGTTCCGACAGTGTGAAAGGACTTCTCGTGAGGCCCGTACGCACGGCCTTCGCGGGCGCGCTGCTGGGAACGCTTCTCCTGGCCGGCTGCGGCCAGGGCGGCACCGCAGCCT
>NZ_SMKQ01000078.1 GCF_004348995.1 Nonomuraea terrae | reverse complement strand
GGCCGGGCTGTCGCGGGCGGCGTTCGCGCGGCGCTTCACCGCGCTCGTCGGGCAGCCGCCGCTGACATACCTGACCTGGTGGCGCCTGGCCGGTGGGGCGCGCCTGCTGCGGGAGACGGACGCGCCACTGAGTGAGATCGCCTTCCGGGTGGGGTACGGGTCGGAGTTCGCCTTCGCCAACGCGTTCAAGCGTGAGTACGGCCTGGCGCCCGGCCGATACCGGCGCGAGGGGTGTCCGGTGGCGTTTCCCCAAGCCAAAGCCGTTAAAACGTAACAATTCGCCCACGGATCACACGCCGGATCAGGTGTCGGAAAGTTTGACTTAACCGGCCATTGACGCGGGGGCGCTGGCTGATCTACCGTCCTGCCACCGCTTAAAACGATTTTTCCGGGAGTGCGGCACATGGATCAGACTCCCGTTCTGTCCCTCTCACAGGTCAGCAAGGCGTTCGGCGCCGTACGGGCCGTACGCGAGGTGTCTTTGGAGCTTCATCCCGGCGAGGTGCACGCGCTCGCCGGGGAGAACGGCGCGGGCAAGTCCACCATCGTCAAGATCCTTTCTGGGGTGCACCGGCCGGACTCCGGGCGCATCCTGCTGGACGGTGAGCCGGTGGAGTTCGCCGGGCCCGGCGACGCGCAGCAGGCCGGGGTCGCGGTCATCTACCAGGAGCCGACCCTTTTTCCCGATTTGTCGGTCATGGAGAACATCTTCATGGGGCGCCAGCCGCGCTCCCGCTTCGGCATCGACCGCCGGGCGATGCGCGCGGCCGCCGCCGACCTGTTCGCCCGGCTCGGCGTACGGCTCGACCCCGACCAGCCGGCTCGCGGGCTGTCCATCGCCGACCAGCAGCTCGTCGAGATCGCCAAGGCGCTGTCGCGGCGGGCCAGAGTGCTGATCATGGACGAGCCGACCGCCGCGCTGTCGGGCAACGAGGTCGCCCGGCTGTTCGGGGTGGCCACGACGCTGCGGGAGCAGGGGTGCGCGCTGCTGTTCATCTCGCACCGGCTGGAGGAGATGTTCGAGCTGTGCACGCGCGTGACGACCCTGCGCGACGGCGCGTACGTGGCCACCGACCTCATCGCCGACATCACCCCGGACGACCTCGTACGCCGCATGGTCGGCCGGGAGCTGGACGCGCTGTTCCCCAAGCAGGAGACGGCCGCGGGCGAGGTGGCGCTGAAGGTCGGCCGGCTCACCCGCGAAGGCGTGTTCACCGACGTGTCGTTCGAGGTGCGGCGCGGTGAGATCGTCGCGCTGGCCGGGCTGGTCGGGGCCGGGCGCAGCGAGGTCGCCCGGGCGATCTTCGGCATCGACCGCTGGGACGCCGGGAGCGTCGAGGTCGACGGCAGACGCCTGCGGCCCGCCAGCCCCACGGCGGCCATGGCGGCCGGGCTCGCGCTGGTGCCGGAGGACCGGCGGCAGCAAGGGCTCGTCATGGACCTGTCGATCGAACGCAACATCGGCCTGGCCGGGCTGGCCGCCGTACGCCGGGGGCCGCTGGTCTCGCGGGCGGCCGAGCGGAGACGGGCGGCGGACTGGGCGGTGCGGCTGCGGCTCAAGTACGCCCGCCTCGCGGACCCCGTGAACGTGTTGTCCGGCGGGAACCAGCAGAAGGTCGTGCTGGCCAAGTGGCTCGCGCGGGGGCCGTCCGTGCTGATCGTGGACGAGCCGACGCGGGGGATCGACGTCGGGACCAAGGCCGAGGTGCACCGGCTGCTGTCGGAGCTGGCCGGGAGCGGGGTGGCGGTGTTGATGATCTCGTCGGAGCTGCCGGAGGTGCTGGGCATGGCGGACCGGGTGCTCGTCATGCACGAAGGACGGCTGGCCGCCGAGCTGTCGCGTGCGGAGGCGACCGAGGAGAGCGTCATGGCCGCCGCGACCGGCCGGAGCGCCGCATGACCGCCACGGCGACGGCGGCTGAGACCGTACGGGGCCGGGGTGGGCGGCGGCTCGTCGACCGGGTCGCGCGGGTGCGGGAGCTGGGCATCGTGGTCGCGCTCGCCGCGCTGTTCGGCGTCACGGGCGCGGTCAACCTGAGCTTCCTCAGCTACGCCAGCCTGCGCGACATCCTGCTCAACTCCGCCATCATCGCCCTGCTCGCCGTCGGGCAGACGCTCGTCGTCATCACCAGGAACGTGGACCTTTCGGTCAGCTCCGTCGTGGGCCTGGCGGCGTTCGGCGGCGCGCTGGTCCTGGCCGACAACCCGGGCGTGCCCATCCCGGTCGTGATCGCCGGCTGCGTGCTGCTGGGCGCGGTCTGCGGAGCGGTCAACGGACTGCTCGTCGGCGTGGCCAAGGTGCCCGCTCTGGTGGCCACCCTCGGCACTCTGTACGCCTTCCGGGGCATCGACTACGCCTGGGCCGGCGGCCGTCAGGTCAACGCGGCCGACATGCCGGAGGGCTTCCTCGCCCTCGGCACCAGCTCGGTCCTCGGCGTGCCGCTGCTCGCGCTGGTCGCCCTGGTGGTGCTGCTGGTCGTCGGCTGGATGCTGCGCAACCTGCGCTCCGGCCGCGAGCTGTACGCCATCGGCTCCAACCCCGAGGCCGCCGTGCTGGCCGGCATCCGCGTGCGGCGCCGGATCGTCGCCGCGTTCGTCGCCAACGGGGCGCTGGCCGGGCTGGCCGGCGTCATGTGGGCGGCCAGGTTCGGCACCGTGGACGCCACCGTGGCCACCGGCAAGGAGCTCGACGTGATCGCGGCCGTCGTGGTCGGCGGCGTGGCCATCTTCGGCGGCAGCGGCACCGTCTACGGCGCGGCACTCGGCGCGCTGCTGCTGTCGAGCATCACCAGCGCACTCGCCGTGCTCCGGGTGGACGCGCTGGCCCAGACGGCCATCAACGGCGCCCTCCTGATCGCCGCCATCGTCCTCGACCGGGTGCTCGCCCTGCGGGTCGCCGCCGCACTGCGCCGCCGGTCGCGGGAGGCGCCGCCGCCTGTGCCGGGACCGGAGCGGGGAAAGGCCGCGGCCTCGACGGCGACCGAGCCGGCCTCAAGGGGTGAGGCCGAGTGAACAGGGCTTCCACGATGTGGCGTGCCTGCGCACAGGACAGGGGGTGCCACCACGATGCGGCTTGAGATGGTGCGGCGCTGGGAAGGGCTGATCTTCGTTCTGCTCGTCGGCGTCTGTGTCTGGGCGTCGCTCGGCGTGGACGGCTTCGCCAACGGCTCCAACGTCTCGTTCCTGCTCCTCGACACCACCGAGATCGCCCTGATGGCGCTCACCATGACGTTGGTCATCGTGGCCGCCGAGATCGACCTGTCGGTGGCCTCGACGCTCGGACTGTCGTGCGCGGTGCTCGGCTGGCTGTGGAACGCGGGGCTCTCCATCGAGATGATCATGCCGATCTGCCTGCTCGTCGGGGCGCTGTGCGGGGCGGTCAACGGCCTGCTCGTCACCCGGCTGGGCCTGCCCTCGCTGGCGGTCACGATCGGCACGTTCGCGCTGTTCCGCGGGCTGGCGTACGTGATACTCGGCGACCAGGCGGTGGCCGACCTGCCGCCGGCGTACACCGGCCTGGCCACGGCCTCGATCGGGCCGGTGCCGGTCGCCACCGTGCTGGTGGCGGTGCTGGCCGTGGTCGCGGCGGTGGTGCTGCACGCCACCGGGGTCGGCCGGGCCGTCTTCGCCCTCGGCTCCAACGAGGAGGCCGCGTACTTCTCCGGGGTGCGGGTCAAGCGGATCAAGTTCTGGTTGTTCGTGGCCACCGGCGTGATGGCCTCGCTGGCCTCGCTCGTCTACACCTTCCGGTACGCCAGCGCGCGGGCGGACAACGGGATGGGGCTGGAACTCGCCGTGGTGGCAGCCGTGCTGCTCGGCGGAGTGTCGATCTTCGGCGGGCGCGGCACACTGCCGGGCGTGCTGATGGCGGTGCTGCTCCTCGGCGTCGTACGCAACGCGCTGATCCTCGCCGACGTGGCGAACGAAGTGCTGAACTTCGTGACGGGCCTGCTGCTCGTCGCGTCCGTGCTGGCGCCGAACCTGGGGGCGGTCTGGCGGCGGCGCACTACACCATCAGTGGAAGGGAAGTCGGCTTCATGACTACGCGTTCCCCCTGGCGCCCTGTGGCGCTGCTCGCCGGGCTCGTCCTCCTCACGGCCGCCTGCGGCGGCGGCACCACGCGGAGCGACGTCGCCGCCCAGCAGTCCTCGGCCCCGGCCACCGCCGCGTCGGCCTCGGCCAACCCCAACGCCCCCCTCAAGCAGGGACTCAAGATCGCTTTCCTGCCGAAGCAGGTCAACAACCCGTACTTCACCATCGCCGACGAAGGCGGCATCACGGCGGCCAAGGAGTTCGGCGGCGAGGGCAAGGAGGTCGGGCCGTCCGACGCGAGCGCCTCCTCCCAGGTGTCCTACATCAACACGCTGATCCAGCAGCGGCAGGACGCCATCGTGATCGCCGCCAACGACCCCAACGCCGTGGTGCCGGCGCTCAAGCAGGCCATGGCCGCCGGGGTCAAGGTGGTCAGCTTCGACTCCGACACCGCCCCCGACGGGCGGCACGTCTTCGTCAACCAGGCCGGCGCCGAGGACCTCGGCCGTACGCAGGTGCAGCTCCTCGCCGAGCAGCTCGGCCACAAGGGCAAGATCGCCGTGCTGTCCGCCACCCCGAACGCGACCAACCAGAACACCTGGATCGAGTTCATGAAGGACGAGCTCAGCAAGCCCGAGTACAAGGACATGGAGCTGGTCAAGGTCGCCTACGGCAACGACGACGACCAGAAGTCGTTCACCGAGACGCAGGGGCTGCTGCGGTCGTACCCGGACCTGGCGGGCATCATCTCGCCCACGACCGTGGGGATCGCCGCCGCGGCCCGGTACCTGTCGGAGTCGCCGTCCAAGGGGAAGGTGAAGCTGACCGGGCTGGGGACGCCCAACCAGCTGCGGAAGTTCGTCAAGGACGGCACCATCGAGGCGTTCGAGCTGTGGAACCCGGCCGACCTGGGCTACCTGGCGTCGTACGCGGCGGCGGCGCTGGCGTCGGGGCAGATCACCGGGGCCGAGGGGGAGAAGTTCAAGGCGGGCAAGCTGGGCGAGTACACCGTGGGCGCGAACGGTGAGGTGCTGCTCGGGAAGCCGACGGTGTTCAACAAGGACAACATCGACGACTTCGACTTCTGATTCCCGGACGACCCGAGCGCCCGGCGTCATGGTGGGTGTCCGCCTGGTGGGCGGGCACGCCGGGCGTTCGGGTTCTGTCCCGGGTTGGGGATGGTGCCCGTGCCGGGCGTTCGGGCTCTGCGCTTCGGGTGAAGGGGTGGGCGTCGCCTGGTGAGGGTCCGTCCGGGGCGGAGGGCTGGGTGATCACGGCCTGGTGCCGGGGACGACCAGGCCGGATTCGTACGCCGTGACGACGGCCTGGGTGCGGTCGCGGAGGCCGAGCTTGTGCAGGATCCGGCTGACGTGTGTCTTGACCGTCTCCTCGGTGACCACCAGCCGGGCGGCGATCTCGACATTGGACAGGCCCTCGGCGACGAGGCGCAGCACCTCGGTCTCGCGCGGAGTGAGTGCCGAAAGGGAGCCGGCGGCCGGGCCGGGGCCGGGACCCAGGCGGGTGAACTCGGCGATCAGCCGGCGGGTGACCGCCGGGGCCAGCAACGCGTCCCCTGCGGCGACCACGCGTACGGCGTCGAAGAGTCGCTCCGCGGTGACATCCTTGAGCAGGAAGCCGCTGGCGCCCGCGCGGAGCGCGTCGTAAACGTACTCGTCCAGGTCGAACGTCGTCAGGATGAGCACCTTCGGCCCGCCGGGACCGGCCAGCAGGCGGGTGGCCTCGATGCCGCCCATGCCGGGCATGCGCACGTCCATGAGCACGACGTCGGGCAGGAGCGCGCGGCAGATCCGCACGGCCTCGGCGCCGTCGGCGGCGGTGCCGGCGACCTCGAAGTCGGCCTGGGTGTCGAGCAGCTCGGCGAACCCGGTGCGCACCACCAGATGGTCGTCCGCGATGACCACGCTGATGCTCACCCCCCGCTCCCGGAGCCTGGCGAGTCGACGGGAGAGTCGCCGGTCCTGTGGAAGTGGGTCTCGGCGCGGAGTTCGGTGCGGAGCTCGGCGCGGCCGGGAAGGCGCGCCTCGATGAGGAAGCCGCCACCGGGGGCGGGGCCCGTGCGCAGGTCGCCGCCGACCGCCGCCGCGCGCTCCCGCATGCCCGCCAACCCGTGTCCGCCCCCGAGCCCGTGTCCGCCGCTGATGTCGTGCGTTCCCGTGCCCGGCACCGGCTCCGGCGGGCCGGGGCCGTTGTCGCGGATGCGGAGACCCAGGGTGGCGGCGGTGTAGTCGAGTTCGACGTCCACGGCCGCGCCGGGCGCGTGCCGCCGCGCGTTCGTGAGCGCCTCCTGCACGATCCGGTACGCCGCCAGCTCCACGCCGGGGTCGAGCTCGACCGGGGTGCCGCGCAGGGTCAGCCGCGTGACACTGCCCGACGCCTCCCGCGACGCGTCGACCAGCGCGTTGAGCTCGTGCAGGCGCAGACCAGGCTGAGGCCGCCAGACCGGTTCCGTCCCCGCGCCCGTGCTCGTGCCCGTGCTCGTGCCCGTCCTCGTGTCCTCGCGCAGGACGCCGAGCAGCCGCCGCATCTCCGTCAGGGCCGCCCGGGCGGTGTCGCCGATCGCCGACAGCCGTTCCGCTCCTGCCGCGGGCATGCCGGGGACGGCCAGCCGGGCGGTCTCCGCCTGCACGGCGACCATCGAGATGTGGTGGGCGACGACGTCGTGCAGCTCGCGGGCGATGCGGGCGCGTTCGCCGCGGGCGGCGTGTTCCAGCAGGCTGTCGGCGGCGACCTGCCGGGCGGCGGTGTCCGCCGTGGCCTGGCCGCGGGCCCGGCGGGCGATTCCGGCCAGCGCCGCCGGCGCGACCAGGCAGGAGGCCAGCAGCGTGAGCGCGCGCACGTGACCGCCGGGCTCCAGCGCCACCGCCAGCACGGGGAACGGCACGGCCACCAGCGCCGCCCGGGACGGCGGCCCATGGCGTCCGTACCGGTAGGCCGCCACGACCTGAACGACCAGCCCGCCCAGGGTGTAGGTGCGGAAGGCCGCGATCGACAGCACGCCCGCGCCGGACACCAGCGCCGCCGCCAGGCCCGGCTGACCCCAGAGCAAGCCCAGCGGGAGCGTGGTCGCCAGCGCGAGCAGCGACAGCACCACGACGTACGGGGCCACGCCGCCGTCCAGGGGGATCCCGTTCCCAGGACCGCCCGCCGGCATGCTCTCACGCGAGCCGAACAGCAGCCCGGACGCATGGTGCGCCTGCGCCGCCGCCTCGGCCACGGCGAGCAGCGCCGGCAGCGCCGCGACCACGAGCGGCAGCAGGGACGACGCCGCGGCCCCCCGCCGTGACGGAACCGCCCACGTGGTGACCCGCCCCAGCGCTGCCGTCCATCTGCCGCCCCGGTCGTACGCTCGCTTCACGCGGCCCATTGTTTCCCGCCGCCTCCCCGTCTGGCATCCCTCCTACGAGGGACGGCCCCGCGCCGGGATCGCTCCCTGGCGTGACGACCGCGGGCCAGGCCGGTGCCTAGGGTCGCCGGGCATGGAAGCAACCATCGAAGTCAGCGGCCTGCGCAAGCGGTACGGTCGCACGACGGCGCTGGACGGCATGACGTTCCGCGTGCGGCCAGGCCGGGTGACCGGCTTCGTCGGGCCGAACGGCGCGGGCAAGTCCACGACCATGCGGGTGGTCCTCGGGCTGGACGCGCCCGACGAGGGGCACGCGTTGGTGGGCGGGAGACCGTACCGGAGCCTGCGGCGACCGCTGACCCACGTCGGCGCGCTGCTCGACGTCGGGGCGCTGCAGCCGGGCCGATCCGGGCGGGACCACCTGCTGTGGCTCGCGCACTCCCAGGGCCTGGGAGCCCGGCGGGTGGACGAGCTGCTCGACCTGGTCGGCCTGGCGCCGGCGGCGCGGCGCCGGGCGGGCGGCTACTCCCTCGGCATGCGCGGGCGGCTCGGCATCGCCGCGGCCCTGCTCGGCGACCCGCCGGTGCTCATGCTGGACGAGCCGTTCAACGGGCTCGACCCGGAGGGCATCGTCTGGATTCGCGGGTTCCTGCGGTCGCTGGCCGCCGAGGGCCGGGCCGTGCTGGTCTCCAGCCACCTGATGAGCGAGCTGCAGGACACCGCCGGGCATCTCGTGGTCGCCGGCCGCGGCCGCGTCGTCGCCGACGTCGGGGTGGACGAGCTGATCGCCACGGCCTCCCGCGCCCGGGTGACGGTGCGTACGGCGGCGAGTCCCGAGGCCGCGCGGGCCCTCGCCGGAGCAGGCGCCACCGTGACCGTGGGCGAGCGCGACACGCTCGTCGTCTCCGGGCCGCCCGCAGAGGACGTCGTCCGGCTCCTCGGAGCGTGCGGGGTGCCGTTCTCCGAGGTGAGCGCCTACCGGGCGACGCTGGAAGAGGCGTATCTCGACCTCACCGGAGGCTTCTCAGGGGTGGTCCGATGACCGCCCGTCTCCTGCGGGCGGAGTGGACCAAGCTCAGGACGGTACGCGGCTGGATGGCGGGGCTGGCGGCGTCCTCGCTGCTCGTCCTGGGGCTCGGCCTGCTCTTCGCCGCTGGCGGCCACTCCTCCTGCAGTCAGGGCCCGGTCGAGGTGCCGTGTCCCACGCCTCCTCTCAGCCGCGACGGCCGCGCCGTGGAGGACCGCTTCTTCTTCGTCAGCCGGTCCCTGGACGGGGACGGCGGCATCACCGCCCGCGTGACGGCCATGAACGGCCAGATCCGCCTGCCCGACGCCACCCCCGGCGTCCGGAACGTCGTCTCCGGCGTCGTGCCGTGGGCGAAAGCCGGGATCATGGTCAAGGAGAGCACGAAGCAGGGCGCGGCGTATGCGGCCGTCATGGTCACCGGCGCCCACGGCGTACGCATGCAGCACGACTTCACCGAGGACGTGGCCGGCAGCGCCGGGGGAGCGCCGCGCTGGCTGCGGCTCACCCGCACCGGCGAGACGATCACCGGGGAGGAGTCGCCCGACGGCCGCCGGTGGACCACCGTCGGCACCGCCCGCCTGACCGGACTGGCGCACCGGGTTCGCATCGGCCTGTTCGCCGCCTCACCCGGCGACGTACGCGTGGTCCGCAACCCGCTCGGCGGATCCGCCTCGGCCTCCCGCTTCACCGAGGTCACCGCGACCATGGACGAGGTCACCGTGCGCGGCGCGGGCACCGGCGGAACGTGGAGCCGCGACGACATCGGCGTCGAGCTCGGCCCCGACGGCAACCCGCACCACCCGGGCGCGTTCGTGGGGAACGGCGGCACGTTCGCCCTCACGGGGACCGGTGACATCGCCCCGGACACCTCGAACGGCAGGATCGAACACGCGCTGACCGGTGTGCTGATCGCGCTCGTCGTGGTGGTCGCGGTGATGGTGTCGTTCGCGACGGCGGAGTACCGGCGGGGGCTCATCCGCACCACGCTGCTCGCCGGTCCGCGCCGCGGCCGGATGGCGGTGGCCAAAGCGGTCGTGGCGGGGGCGGCGACCTTCGCGTTCGCGCTGCCGGCGACCGCCGTGACGCCCCCGCTGGCCCGGGGGATCCTGCGCGGCAACGGCGTCTTCACCCTGCCGGTCGGCACGCTCACCGAGGTCCGGGTGGTCGTCGGCGTCGCGGCGCTGCTCGCCGTGGCCGCCGTCCTCGCCGTCGCCCTCGGTCTGCTCTTCCGGCGCGGCGCGGCGGCGGCCGTCGCGGCGATCACGGCGCTCGTGGTCCCGTACGTGCTCGCGACCGCGTCCATCCTGCCCGACGAGGTGTCGCGGTGGCTGCTGCGCCTCACCCCGGCCGCCGGCTTCGCCGTCCAGCAGAGCATCCCCGAGTACGCCCATGTGATCGGCCACTACGCCCCCGCCGCCGGGTACTTCCCGCTCCCGCCGTGGGCCGGCTTCGCCGTGCTGTGCGCGTACGCCGTCGTCGCCCTCGGGCTGGCCGCGTACCGGCTGGAGCGGAGGGACGCGTGAGGCGGGAACTGCACGCCGAGTGGACGAAGCTGCGCACCGTTCCCGGACCCGGCCTGCTGCTGCTCGGCGTCGTCGTGGCGACCGTGGCCGTGAGCGGCGTCGCGGCCGGCGTCATGGACTGCGCGGCCGCGGGCTGCGGGCTGGACGCCGTCCGCGTCAGCCTCTTCGGGGTGCAGGCCGGCCAGGCACTGGTCGCGCTCCTGGCCGTGGCGGTGGTGTGCGGCGAGTACGGCACCGGGATGGTCGCGACGACCCTGGCCGCGATGCCGCGCAGGACGGTCACGCTGGCCGCCAAGGCGACCCTGGTCACCGGCCTGACCTTGGGGGCGGGCGTCCCGGCGGTGCTCGGCTCGCTGCTGGCGGGCCGGCTGTTGCTGCCCGGCGGCGGCTTCACACCGGAGCACGGCTACCCGCCGCTGTCGCTCGCCGACGCCGCCACGCTGCGCGCCGCCGCCGGCTCGGTGCTCTATCTCGGGCTGGTCGCGCTGCTGGCCACGGGTGTCGCGGTGGCCGTGCGCGACCAGGTGGCTGCCTGCGGGGCCGTGCTCGGCCTGCTCCACCTCTTCCCGATCGTCGTCCTCATGGTGAGGGACGAGGACCTGCAGCGGATCCTGTGGCAGCTCTCGCCGGTGAACGCCGGGCTCGCCGTCCAGGCCACCACGGACCTGGCGAGCATGCCCGTCGGCCCGTGGGCCGGGCTGGGCGTCGTCGCGTGCTGGGCCGCGGCGGCCCTCGTCGGCGGCGGCCTGCTGCTACGCCTCAGAGACGCCTGACATGGGCAGGCCGAAGAGCGGCAGGCAGCGGTCGAGGCGGTGGATCTTGATGTCGGGGGATTCCGTCCAGTCTTCGCGGGGCATGCGGAAGCGGCGGGTGATGACCGGCTCGCCCTTGCGGGCGTGGAGGGAGATGCCGTCCTCGCGGTAGCCGAGCTTCTTCGTCACCGCCAGTGAGGCGTGGTTGTCCTCGAACGCCGTCGTCACCGCGTGGTGCGCGCCCAGCCCCGCGAAGGCGAGGTGCAGCACGGCTCTGCGCATCTCGGTGCCGATGCCGCGGCCCTGGAAGCGGCGCCCGAGCCAGGAGCCGGTCTCGACCTCGCGGGTGACGGGGAAGTCCTTGCCGATCATGCCCTGAACGCCGACGACCTGGCCCTCGTGGACGACGGCGAGTTCGAGCGACCAGTCGTCCGGCGTGAACGTCGCCCATGTACGGAACTGGTACTGCAGCACGCTCCTGGCCCGCTCCGCCGGCTCGCCGTCCGACCACGGGACCATGAACGGCATGAAACCGGCCTCGTGGACGCCCTCCGCGGCCCGGTCGGCCAGCTCGTCGAGGTCGTCGAGCGACGGGTGACGCAGCTCGAGGCGCGGGGTCGTGATGGAGAGCTCGGGGAGCGGCCAGTTACGCATGTCACCTCATTCTGCCAGTCGGTTTCGCGAGGAGGCGACGGGTTTTTCGCCGACCGTCGCTATAAAAGCGAAATGCCCGTATTTAGCGGGATCGGCTCATTAGCCGGGACTTTGCTTGACTAAACCTGTGTATGAGATCGATTCTCCGGCGATCCGGGTAGGCGTTGATTTATGAGGATAAACTTTCGCAGAATTGCCGTTATCGGTCTCGGTGTGGGCTGCGGCCTCCCCTTCACCGCCCTTCCGGGCGAAGCCCGGACATCTGCCGGTACGTCCCTCATGACCGCCCCTATGAACGCCCCCATGAACGTGCAGTCTGCGACGGCGGGATGGCTCGCCCATCCCGACGACCGGCCGGGCTCCCACGGCCGGCGGGGCGCTGCGAAGAATGCCCACGACCGGCGTGACCCCGGCCCCGATGGCGACAGACGGCGCCGCCCGTGGCCCGTCGCCGACGGGAGGCGTGGCCCGTTGCCCACGATCGATGAACGCCGGGCTCCTGGATCCCGTACGGACGGCCGGCGGGGCCCGGTGACCGGGCCGGATGGGCGGCCCGTGGCACAGGCCCCTGTGCCGGCCGAGGGCGCGGACGCCGAGCACGAGCTTGTGGACGACGCCGAGGCGGAAGAGGTCGAGAGCAAGCCGCTCATCCTCCACCCGGGCGACCGGGGCTCCGAGGTGGTGAAACTGCAGCGCCGTCTGCACGCCGGGCGCTACTACTTCGGGCCCGTCAACGGGCGATACGACGAGCAGACGAAGTTCGCCGTCTGGGCCCTGCAGAAGAGCCGCAGGATGCCCGTCAAAGGCGCCGTGGGGCCGAAGGAATGGTCGGCGCTCGAACGGCCGCTGCGCAGGCGCCCGATGGTGGAGGGCGCGCCCGCGGACCGGGTGGAGGTCAACCTGAGCGCCCAACTGCTCACCGTCTACCGCGACCGCCGCCCGGTCCTTTTCTCGCACATCTCGTCCGGCGCCCAGATCCCGTACTGCCGGAACGGCCACTGCGGGAACGCCGTCACCCCGACGGGGGACTTCCGCGTCTACCGGCGCGCGCCGGGGTGGACGACGGGGCCGCTGGGCTCGATGTACAACTCGCTCTACATCGTCGGCGGCATCGCCCTGCACGGCTCGACGAAGGTCCCGCTCCGCCCGGCCTCCCACGGCTGCGTACGCCTCCCGATGACGACATCCAAGCGCCTGTACCAAATAGTGAAAATTGGAGAACCCGTGTACGTGCGCGGAAAAATTCGCTGAATCTGCGCAATTCTCCAACTTAATAGGACTTATTACGCCGTGCCTCCGGCACGCGAAATCCGGGGGAGGCCGCCCACCCGCGTGAGCCCTTCTCCTGCCCTTCTGAGGTCCTTGACCAGCCGCAGCGGCGAGCCGACAGGCTTGGGTCCGTCGCCGGTGGTCTGCGCGAGGCGCAGCGCCAGCGCCGGGCACATGTCCACCGCCCGCCGCGCCTCCTTCGCCATCCAGCCGGGGATCGTCCGGAACGAGGGGAACCCGTAGTCGTCCAGCTCGACGAACTCCGGCAGCAGATGCGCGCACAGCCCGTGTCCCTGGCAGCGGGACCAGTCGACCTCCAGCCGGTACTCGGGCTCGGCCTCGCGCTCGGGCATCGGCAGCACCCCGCGTACGGGGCGGCCGCAGGAGCCGTGCTCCAGGTGGAGCGCGATCTCGCTCTCGAACGCGTCCAGCGCCGACAGCACGAACTTGGCCGTGCCGTCCGGATGGAAGCAGGCCCCGCGCCGCTCGACCACGCGCACGGCCCGGCGCACGGCGTCCATCGAGCCCGTGCCCTCGGCCAGGGCGCACATGGCCCTGGCCACGTCGGGCAGGCCGAGCCGGCACGGGCCGCACTGGCCCGCCGACTCACCCGCCAGGTACGACGCCACCCGCGCGGCCTCGCCCAGCGGGCACGTGGACGCGCCGAGCGGCACGACGATCCCGGCCCCGAGCGTGGCCCCCGCCAGCTTCATGCCCTCGCGGGAGACCACCGCGGTCCCGGCCGTCTCGGCCGACAGCCAGGCGCCGTGGTAGCCGCCGACCAGCACTCCGTCGCCGGGCTCGGCCTCGCACAGCGCGAGCACGTCGGCCAGCAGGGTGCCCGTGGGCGTCTCGATGACCGCGCCCTGGGCCGCGCCGCCGCTCACCGTGAGCAGGATCGTGCCCGGCTCCTTGCTGGTGCCGACCTCGGCGTACTTCTCCGGGCCGTACTCGGCGAGCAGGGCGAACTGCGCGTACGTCTCCGTGTTGGACAGCAGGGTCGGCAGGCCGTCCACGCCGCTGAGCGCGGCGCGCTTCTTCCTGCCCGGCGGGATGCCCTCCTCCCCGTTGACCGCGCGCACGAGCGCGCCGCCCTCCCCGGAGATGAACCGCTCCTTGATGCCGACCACCCGGATCGGCACCCGGCTCTCGGCCCCGCCGGAGACGTTGGCGGCCCGGCGCTCGGCCACGGCGGCGGCGACGGAGGCCTCGGCGACCTCGCCTCCGGCCGTGGCCACGACCACCTCGCGGGCGCCCAGCGCCTCGGCCGCCAGCACCGCGCCGTCCAGCACCAGGTGCGGGCTGCGGGTGAGCAGCATGGCGTCCTTGGAGCTGGCCGGCTCGCCCTCGGCGCCGTTGACCAGCACGACACAGTCGCCGCCCGAGCCGGCCGCGTCGGCGACCGCCCGGAGCTTGCGCGCGAACGGGAAGGCGGCGCCGCCCCGCCCGCGCATGTCCACCTCGTTGGCGTACGAGATGAGCTCGCCCAGCTCGCGCGGCTCGACGACGCCGTGGAGGGTGCGGTGGGCGGGCAGGTCGAGCCGGCGGCAGTGGTCGAGGCCGGCGGTCAGCCGGGCCGGACCCATGCGTAAGACCCGTGGCACTCGTGCCGGGATCATGGATTCTCCTTGAGCGTGCGGATCTCGGGGGAACGGGTGAGGTGTGGCGGGGGAGTCACCCGGCCTCCCGGAACCTGCGCCGGGCCTCCGCGAGGCTCACGGGCGCGCTCGCCGTCGCCGCCGCGACGGGTGTCTTCGCGGGCCGCTCGGACGGCACGCCCACGGCGGCGGCCGAGCTCACCGCGGGTCCTTCGACCTTCTCGGGTACGACCGGCGGCCGGCGCAGCGTGGCCAGCACGCGCACGACCAGCGCGGAGCCGACCGCCGCCATGCAGGCCACGTACGACCAGGCCACCCAGCCCGCCGGCGGCCGCCCGGCGGTCAGACCGTGCATGATCCCGACGGGCCAGGCCACGTACGCGGCGGAATGCATGATCCGCCACATCCACGGCCGGCTCCGTACCGCGAACCGTCCTCTGAGCACTCCGGTCACCACGGCCACGACCATCAGGTCGAAGGCCAGCGCGCCGAGACCGACGTAGACCCCGGCGACGGGCACGATCGCCGCGCCCGGTGGCACGTGCCCGAAGCTGATCATGACGGCGATGTGCGTGAGCAGGTACGCCAGCGCGATGAACGCGGTGGCCCGGTGGGCCAGCTGCGCCCTGATCCGGTTGGCTGGAGAGAGGAAGACGCGCTCGGTGGTGAGCAGGCCGAGCGCGACGGTCGCGGTCAGCAGCATCAGGGCGAACACGCCCGCGTAGTACTCGAGGAAACCCACCCCTTGGCCGAGCAGCGCCATGCCACGTTCCGTCCTGGTCAGTGCGAACACCGACAGCAGGACGGCCGTGATCGAGGCGCTCGCCCCCAGCCGGACATTCCTGGTGTCCAGCTTGGTGGGGGCGTGCATGGGGCGTCGTCTGTGGAGCATCTATTTCCCTCCAAGTTCGGGTGAGGGTGCGACTCGGAAGGCTGGGCGCGGATCTCAGGTCAGCAACGGCGGCCCCGGTTGATGCACGAGACGACGGACTGCATGAGCCGTTCGGGCATCACGTTGGCGAAGTCCCCGTGGTCGGTCACAGGGTTGTGCTTCTGCTCGGGGAAGGCGTCCAGGGCGTACGACCGGCCCTGCGGCACGGAGTACGTGAGGGTCATGCGCAGTCGCGGGATCGCCCTGGTCCCCTGGGGGCAGGCACCGCCCTGGTCGGGGAAGACCACGTGCGTGCGGTGGTTGGCGCTGTCGGTGTTCTGACCGTCCCAGCAGCTGGGGAAGTCCAGAATACGAACCACCTGACTGCCGCGCGGGCAAAGCGGATATTTATCGGGAGATATACGGTTTTGGAATCCCGAACAGGTCCAGGCCGCGCGCGCCTCGGCGCCGCCGTTCGTCGCCGCCTTGGCGTCTCCCGTGATCAGCCTGAGGAACCTCGGCATGGCGACGACCTCGGAGGCCGGGTTGCCGCGGAACTCCAGCCGCACGCTGCGGGGCCGCAGGATCTGGCCGACGTTGCCGTCCGGGTCGCCGGCGTTCGCGTCCGACGTGCGGTCCCGCAGGACCGGCCAGAAGTACGTGGACTTGTCGCCCTGCCGGCACGTCGTGTCCGCCGCCTCCAGGCTCTCGTCGGTGGAGAACGCGTCCGTGGAGAGGTTGCCCACGTAGTCGTGCAGGTGGTGCGCCCCGTTGCTCACGCCGGGGGCGACGATGAAGTTGTCTGAGTTGTGGTGACCGTTCTGGTTGGTGCCGCACTGGGCGACGAACGTGCCGCGTGAGCCGTTCCTGCCGATCCGGGCGTCGAGGCGGCTGGGCGCGACCTGGCGGATGTCCACGAAGTCGTCGGCGAACGGGCCGATGGCGCATTCGTCGCCGGCGCCACCGGTCGCGGTGGGTGAGGGCTGCGGGGTGCCGTCGGGGTCCTGGGTCGGGGACGGGCTCGGCGCGGGGGTCGGGTTCCCGCCGCCGCGCCGGCGCCCGTCGGCCTCGGGGGCGTCCCCGGGGGCCTCGACCTCGGGGTTCTGGCCGTCGGGGTTCTGACCGTCCGGGTTCTGACCGTCCGGCACCTGGCCGTCGGGGGACTGGCCGTCCGGGTTCTGACCGTCGGGCGCCTGGGTCGCGGGCGCCTGGCCGTCGGGGGACTCGGTCTGCGGCCCGTCGGGGGACCGGCGCGGATCGACCGCCACCCCGCCGCCCTGGGGCGCCTGCCCATCGAAGTCCCGATCGACATCTCTGTCGGCGTCCCGGTCGAAGCCGCGGCCGGAATCGCGCCCGTCGGGCTGCCGGCCCTGATCCTGGTCCGGCTGATCCTGGTCCGGCTGGTTCTGGTCGGGCTGGTTCTGGTCGGGCTGGTTCTGGTCCGGCTGCTGTCCCTGAGGTGGCTGAGGTGACTGGGTGGCCTCGGCCGAATCGCAGATGTCGGCCCGAGCCGGGCCTACGCCGATGACGGCCGCGGACACCAGCCCGCCTGCCGCCATGGCCAGCGCGGACACGGCCGCGGCCATGCGTCTGGATCTCCTCATGTGTGTCTCCTCTTTTCGACCGCCATCGCGACGGGTGGAGCGGGTGAGGGGGTCGGGGGTTCGGGCAGCTGGGTGTGGTCGACGAGTCCGGTGGACTCCAGGTAGGCCATGTGGCGCATCACGTAGTTGATGCCTTCCGCGGAGAACTTTCTGATCTCCGCGTTCCGGGTCCCGGACCGTACGGCGGCGACGGTGGTGAAGACCTTGCCGTGCGCGGCGCGCAGCAGATTCGCGAAGTCCCTGTCGAAGGCGGGACCGCGCTGCGCGGCCAGCTGGGCCATCCAGCGCTGCTGGTCGGGGTTGGGTTCGTCGGGCAGGGCCACGCCGAGCTTCTTGGCGACCTGGCGGGTCAGCAGGTCGAGCTCCATGTGCTCTTTCATGATCAGTGCGCCGACCTCCTTCACGCGCTGGGACTCGGCGCGGGTCTTGGCGTACTCGCCGACGGGCATCTCCCAGAGGCCCGCCTGGCGCACCTTGATGAGCAGATCGCGGTCGGCGGCCGTGAGCGGCCCCGACGGTGTCTGCGTCCACTGAGCGGCCGCGGGATCGATCGCCGGTGGCATGACCAGCACGATCGTCACGGCGGCGGCGGCCACGAAGCCGCCGAGCATGAAGAACTCGCCGCGCAAAAGCCTGTGCATGATCGGAGGTACGCGGCGTTCCCGGGCCGGGTTCACCTATGGCCGGAGATAGTTAGAA
The DNA here is from genome assembly GCF_004348995.1 of Nonomuraea terrae. Taxonomy (GTDB): domain Bacteria; phylum Actinomycetota; class Actinomycetes; order Streptosporangiales; family Streptosporangiaceae; genus Nonomuraea; species Nonomuraea terrae. The sequence goes on along the minus strand of NZ_SMKQ01000078.1, from coordinate 17,926 downwards.
ATGACTGGAGTTATCGGAGTGGCTACCACCGAGATAACGAAGGTGTAAAGATGTGCCCCGTGCTAGGTCACCTCGACGGCAGGTTCGAGAGTGCGGATGCCGAGGCCGAGCACCGCATCGCGGTGCTCTACCAGGAGTTCGGCGGCCCTCTGCTGCGCCACGTACGCAAATCAACAGGTAACGACCTTCAGTGGGCTGAAGACGTCGTGCAGGAGACGATTGTCAGGGCCTGGCGTAACTCGGCAAGACTGCAATGGGAACCAAGCCTCATATGGGCGTGGCTGCTGACCGTGGCCCGCCGCATCGTGATTGATGGACGTCGGCGCAGGAGTGCTCGGCCGCAGGAGGTCGAGCCCCCCGAAGTCGACATGATGTCGGTACCCGATGGTTCGGAACGCGCTCTGTCGGCGATGGTCGTCGCGGACGCTCTCCGTTCCCTGTCCGAAGAACACCGCGAAGTGATTGAGCAGACCTACCTCCGAGACCGTACGATAAGCGAGGCGGCGGAGATTCTGGGGATCCCGCCGGGCACGGTGAAGTCCCGGCTCTACTACGGCATCCGGGCTCTCCGTGAGCTGCTGCGGGACAAGGGGGTAGCCGGCTGATGCATGACGAGGTGGCCGCCTACGTCCTCGGCGTCCTCGACGAGGACGACCACGAGGCCTTCGAGCGCCACCTCGACACGTGCGAGCGATGCCAGGCCGAGCTGGTCGCGCTCGCCGAGCTGCCCGATCAGCTCGACGAGCTGAGGCACGCCTCCTCCACTTCCGACGACGATCCCCCGATGTCAATGTCACATTGACGTCTTTGTCCTTTTCGGGTGGTATCGGAACGTCAAGGTGTTGCGCCCGGTTCCGCGCGACCGGGCGGTCAGGGGGAGGTGTTCGGTGGGCGTCACCGGTGATGCGCCCCGCCCTCCTCGGAGTTTCGGCGAGGAAGGCGGCCGGCTGTCCTACGGCGGATATCTCCGGCTGCCTGAGCTCCTCGCCCAGCAGCGCCCGCAGTCCGAGGCGCCCGACGAGCTGCTCTTCATCACCGTCCACCAGATCTACGAGCTCTGGTTCAAGCTGCTGCTGCACGAGCTGGAGTCGGCCCGCGACGCTATGTTCGCCGGCGAGCTGTGGCGGGCCAGGCACCTGTTCCGGCGCGTGCACGCGGCCGAGCGGGTGCTGGTCGAGCAGGTCGAGGTCCTGGAGACGATGACGCCTCAGGACTTCCTCGCCTTCCGCAGCAAGCTGTCGCCCGCCAGCGGCTTCCAGTCGGTGCAGTTCCGCGAGCTGGAGTTCCTGTCGGGTCTCAAGGACGAGCGCTACCTCGGCAGCTTCCGGCACGCCGGCGCGGACGAGCTCGCCCGGCTGCGCCGCAGGCTCGACGAGCCGACGTTGTGGGACGCCTATCTCGCCGCGCTCTCCCAGCGTGGCCTGCCGGTCTCCGACGAGGAGATCATGGGCTCGCTGCTGTCCGTGGCGAGAGACCGCAGCTCGTACGACGACCTGTGGCAACTGGCCGAAGACCTGCTGACGCACGACGAGACCGCCGCGCTGTGGCGGATGCGTCACGTCCAGATGGTCGAACGCCAGATCGGCACCAAATCGGGCACCGGCGGCTCGACGGGTGCCCCATACCTGCGCGACAGGACACGCCTGCACTACTTCCCACTGCTGTGGGAACTAAGGGCCTGGCTATGAACCACTATGGCAACCCCTCACAAAGGAGTGAGAGCGAAATGCCGCTTGACGAGGCCAAGGATGACCTGCTTCAGCGAACAGCCGAGAGTTGTGCGGTGGGCAGTGATCATGTGAGCACCGAGGAGGCACTGTCCTTCCTGCGACGCTATTACCGGCATATCGCACCTGAGGACCTGCTCGACCGCGACCCCGTCGACGTGTACGGCCCCGCGATGTCCCAGAGGCAGCTCGCCGAGGTCCGCCCGCAGGGCAGAGCCGTGGTCCGGGCCTTCACCCCGACCCTCGACCAGAACGGCTGGGACCCCGGCCACTCGGTCGTGGAGGTGGTGACCGACGACATGCCGTTCCTCGTCGACTCGGTCACCATGGAGCTCGAGCGGCACGGCCTCGGCACCCACCTGGTGGCCCACCCGCAGATGAAGGTGCGCCGCGACATGACCGGCCGGATGCTCGGCCGCGACCAGGAGGACGTCACCGGGCAGGTGCTCGTCGAGTCGTGGATCCACGTCGAGGTCGACCGCCAGTCCGACCCGGCCGTGCTCAAGGGGCTGGAAGCCGACCTGCTGCGCGTGCTCAGCGACGTGCGCTACGCGGTCGAGGACTTCATGAAGATGCGGGCCCTGGCCGTCCAGACCGCCGAGGACCTGGGCATGAATCCGCCGCCGCTGGAGCCCGCGGAGGTCGAGGACAGCATCGACCTGCTGCGCTGGCTCGCCGACGGGCACTTCACCTTCCTCGGCTACCGCGAGTACCGGCTCGACCACACTGACCAGGGCGAGACGCTGCGCGCGCTGCCCGGGGCGGCGCTCGGCATCCTGCGCGACGACAAGATCGGCTCGGAGAGCTTCGCGTCGCTGCCCGCCGACGTGCGGGCCAAGGCGCGCGAGAAGCACCTGATGATCATCACCAAGGCCAGCTCGCGGGCCACCGTCCACCGCCCCGCCTACCTCGACTACATCGGGGTCAAGCTGTTCTCGCCCGAGGGCGAGGTGATCGGGGAGCGTCGCTTCCTCGGCCTGTTCACGCACGTCGCCTACAACGAGTCGATCTCCCGCATCCCTGTGCTCCGGCGTAAGCTCGCCGGGGTGCTGCAGGCGGCCGGGCTGGAGCCCGACAGCCACGACGGCAAGGACCTCATCGAGATCCTCGAGACGTTCCCGCGCGACGAGCTCTTCCAGACCTCGGTCGACCAGTTGCTGCCGATCGCGATGGGCGTGCTGCGGCTGCGCGAGCGCAAGCAGGTCAAGCTGTTCCTGCGCCGCGACGACTACGGCCGCTACATCTCCTGCCTGATCTACCTGCCGCGCGACCGCTACACCACGAAGGTGCGGCTGCGGATGCAGGAGGTCCTGATGAGGGCGCTGGGCGGCAAGACGCTCGACTACAGCGCCATGATCGGCGAGTCGGTGCTGGCCCGGCTGCACGTCGTCGTGCGCGGCGAGCGCGGCAGGCCCCTCCCGCCCCCCGGCGTGGACGTCGAGGAGCTGGAGGCGCGCCTGGCCGCGATCACCCGCTCCTGGGAGGACGACCTGGCCACCGCCCTCACCGAGCTGACCTCCGAGGAGGAGGCCCCCGCCCTCATCAAGCGGTACGCCGCCGCGTTCCCCGAGGGCTACAAGGCCGACTTCCCGCCCAAGGTGGCCGTGATCGACCTGCAGCGGCTGGAGCAGCTCGTCTCCGAGGGCGACGAGGACGCGGTCAAGCTCAACCTCTACGAGCCGTACGACGCGGTGGAGGGGGAGCGGCGGCTGAAGATCTACAAGGTCGGCTCGCCCATCTCGCTGTCCGCGGCGCTCCCGCTGATCCAGCGGCTCGGCGTCGAGGTCGTGGACGAGCGGCCGTACGAGATCGACCGCGACAACGACCCGCGCACCAAGAACGCCTGGATCTACGACTTCGGCCTGCGCTACACCCCCTCGGCCGAGGTGGACCGCGACGCCTTCAAGCAGCTCTTCCAGGACGGGCTCACCTCCCTGTGGACCGGGCGCGTCCAGGCCGACGACTTCAACGCGCTCATCCTGGCCGCCGGGCTGACCTGGGAGCAGGTCGAGATCCTGCGCGTCTACGCCAAATACCTGCGCCAGGCCGGCAGCACGTTCTCGCAGCCGTACATGGAGCGGGTGCTGCTCGGCAACGTACGGCTGGCGCGGCTGCTCGTGCGGCTGTTCGAGGCCAGACTCGATCCGCGGCGCGGTGACGAGGCCCGGCCCGACCTGGTGGAGGCGGTCACCGAGGAGATCCTCGGGGCGCTGGACGAGGTGGCCTCGCTCGACGAGGACCGCATCCTGCGGGCGTACCTGGAGATGATCCAGGCGACGTTGCGCACCAACTACTTCCAGACCGTCGGCGGCAGGCGCAAGCCGTACATCTCGCTGAAGTTCGACCCGCAGGCCATCAGCGTGCTGCCGCTGCCGCGGCCGCAGTACGAGATCTTCGTGTACTCGCCGCGGGTCGAGGGCGTGCACCTGCGCTTCGGGAAGGTGGCGCGGGGCGGGTTGCGCTGGTCGGACCGGATGGAGGACTTCCGTACGGAGATCCTCGGCCTGGTCAAGGCCCAGATGGTGAAAAATACCGTTATTGTCCCCACTGGGTCCAAGGGTGGATTTGTCGTCAAGCAGCCGCCCGCCTCCGGCACCCGTGAGGACGTCCTCGCCGAGGGCGTGGCCTGCTACCGGACGTTCATCTCCGGCCTGCTCGACGTCACCGACAACCTCGTGGACGGCAAGGTCGTGCCGCCGCCCGACGTCGTCCGGCACGACGGCGACGACACCTACCTCGTGGTCGCCGCCGACAAGGGCACCGCGACCTTCTCCGACATCGCCAACGGCGTGGCCAAGGAGTACGGCTTCTGGCTGGGCGACGCCTTCGCCTCCGGCGGCTCCATCGGCTACGACCACAAGGCCATGGGCATCACCGCCCGCGGCGCCTGGGAGTCGGTCAAGTACCACTTCCGCACGATGGGCGTCGACGTGCAGGCCACCGACTTCACGGTGGCCGGTGTCGGCGACATGTCGGGAGACGTGTTCGGCAACGGCATGCTGCTCTCTCGGCACATCCGGCTGGTGGCCGCCTTCGACCACCGCCACATCTTCGTCGACCCCGACCCCGACGCGGCCCGCTCGTACGCCGAACGCGAGCGGCTGTTCCGGCTGCCGCGCAGCTCGTGGGAGGACTACGACCCGGCGCTGATCTCGGCCGGCGGCGGCGTGTTCCCGCGTACGGCCAAGTCCGTCCAGATCAACCCGCAGATGCGCGAGGCGCTCGGCATCCCGGCCGGCGTCACCTCGATGGCCCCGAACGACCTGATCAGCGCCATCCTGCGGGCCCCCGTCGACCTGCTGTGGAACGGCGGCATCGGCACGTACGTCAAGGCGAGCGCCGAGTCCCACGCCGATGTCGGAGACAAGGCCAACGACGTGCTGCGGATCAACGCCGCCGATCTGCGCTGCAAGGTCGTCGGCGAGGGCGGCAACCTCGGCTTCACCCAGCTCGCCCGCATCGAGTTCGCGGCGAACGGCGGCCTGGTCAACACCGACTTCATCGACAACTCGGCCGGCGTGGACACCTCCGACCACGAGGTGAACATCAAGATCCTGCTCGACCAGGTCGTCCGCGACGGCGAGCTGACCGACAAGCAGCGCAACCAGCTCTTCACCTCGATGACCGACGAGGTCGCCGACCTGGTGCTGCGCGACAACTACGCCCAGAACGTGGTGCTCGCCGCCGCCCGCGCGCAGGCCGTCGAGATGCTCCACATCCACGCCCGCTACCTGCGCAAGCTCGAACGCGACGGGCTGGTCAACCGGGAGCTGGAGTTCCTGCCGTCGGACAAGACGCTGGCCGAGCGCCGCCAGGCCAAGCTGGGCCTGACGGCGCCCGAGTTCTCCGTGCTGCTGGCCTACACCAAGCTGGCGGCCGACGCCGAGGTGCTGGCCTCCGACCTGCCTGACGACCCGTACCTCGCCTCGTGGCTGGTGTCGTACTTCCCGTCGGCGCTGCGCGAGCGGTTCCGGGCGTACATGGACAACCATCCGCTGCGCCGCGAGATCATCACCACCTGCGTGGTCAACGAGGTGGTCAACATGGCGGGCACCACCTTCCTGTTCCGCTTCGCCGAGGAGACCGGGGCCTCGGTGCCCGACATCGTGCGGGCGTACCTGGTCGCTCGGGAGGTCTTCGACCTGCCGAGCTTCTACCGGTCCGTCGAGGAGCTGGACAACCAGGTCGACACGGCCACCCAGCTCGCCATGCTGCTGGAGGGCCGCAAGCTGGCCGAGCGCGGCACCCGCTGGCTGCTGGTCAACCGCCGGCCGCCGCTCGACCTGGCCGGCTCGGTGGGCTTCTTCATGAAGGGCGTCGACGGGCTGCTCGCCCACACGCCCAAGCTGCTCACCGGGCCCGACCTGGTCGCGTACGAGGAGCGCCGCGACTCCTTCGCGGCTCGTGGCGTGCCGCCGGAGCTGGCCGATCGGGTGGCCGGCATGGTGCCCGCGTACTCGACGCTGGACCTGGTGGAGATCGCGTCGGTGACGGGCCGGCCGGTGAACGAGGTGGCGGAGGTCTACTTCGACCTGGCCGACCGGCTGCAGCTGGCCCGGCTGCGCGAACGGGTCATCGCGCTGCCGCGCGACAACCGGTGGAACTCGATCGCCCGCTCGGCGCTGCGCGACGACCTGTACGCCGCGCACGCCTCGCTGACCCGGGACGTGCTGGTCCACAGCAAGCCCGGGCTGCCGCCGGAGGAGCGGCTGGCGCGGTGGACGGAGGCCAACTCGGCGGCCGTCGCCCGGGCCCGGCAGACGCTGTCGGAGATCTGGGAGAGCGACCACTTCGACCTGGCCACCCTGTCGGTCGCCCTGCGCGCGATCCGCACGCTGGTCTCCGCCAGCAACCTCCCCCACACGGAGGCGTAGCCGACGCCGTGGCGGCCGCCGGTCCAGGCGGCTGCCACGGGCGTCAGCCGATGCGCCGCAGGGCGCGTTCGCGGCGCGCGGCGACGCTGGAGCCGGACTCGCGCCGCGCCATCCGGCGCAGCACGATCGGCGCCACCAGCAGGCCGAGCACGGCCCAGGCGCCCAGCACGGCGGCCGTCTCCAGGTGCCGCCAGGACTCGCCGACCTCGACGGCCACCGCCGCGTCCGGCAGCAGGGCCGAGCGCATGCCGAGCCCCATCCAGTAGATCGGGAAGACCTGGCCGATCGCCTGCAGCCATTCGGGCAGCGCGGTGAGCGGATAGAACACGCCGGAGATCCCGATCACGGCGATGAAGGGCAGCTGGACCAGCCCCTGCGCGCGTGCGGTCCGGAACAACGAGCCCAGTACCGCGCCGGCGGGCAGGGTCGCGACCAGGCCGAGCGCCAGCACCCAGGCCAGCGTGGGCCACGAGCCGATCCGCAGCCCTTCGACGAGGAACATCGCGGGCACCAGGAAGATCACCAGATCGGCGAGGACACCGCCGGACACCGAGACCACCTTGCCGACGAGGTACGCGGGCATCCCGTGCGGGGTCGCCTTGGCCCGCAGCAGGGTGCCGTCCTCCCGGTCGGCGGTGAGCTGCTGGCTCATGCTGATCATGCCGGTCGCCGCGTTCATCCCGAGGATGCCGGGCAGCGCCAGCGCGGCGAGCGGGAGCCCGCCGAACGAGACGTCCCTGACGAAGAAGAGCACCGCCACCATCAGGCCCGGCCAGAGGAGATGCGAGAACAGCTCGGCGCCGTTGGTGAACGACTGCCGCAGCTCGACCAGGCCGCGGGTCCAGCCCGCGCGCAGCGCCGTCATGACGCCGCCTCCGCCTGGCGCACCAGCGACAGGTACGTCCGTTCCAGCGAGCCCCTTCGGATTTCGAGCTCGCGGACGTCCTCGCCGTGCCGGGCGAACAGGTCACGGGCGAACGCGGTCGAGTCCGCGGTCGTATGGACGAAACGCCGGCCGTTCATGAGCCAGCGCACCTCGTCCTCGCCGGCGATCCGCCGCGCCAGCTCGGCGGCCGTGCCGTGGGCGACGATCCGGCCGCCGTTCAGCACGAGGATGCGGTCGGCCAGCTTCTCGGCCTCGTCCAGGTCGTGGGTGGTGAGCAGGACGGTGGTGTCGCCGTCGTCGGCCAGGCCGCGTACCAGGTCGTGGAAGGCGTGCCTGGCCTGCGGGTCGAACGCCGCGGTCGGCTCGTCGAGGAAGAGCACCTCGGGTCGGCCCACCAGGCCGATCGCCACATCGAGGCGGCGTCGCTGCCCGCCCGAGAGCGTCTTGATCTTCTTGTCCGCGTGCTCGGTCAGGCCCACCGCCGCGATCAGCCGGTCGGCGTCCCACGGCCGCCGGATCTTCGGGGTGGCGTACGCCGTGTAGTAGGTACCCAAGTGGGCGAGTAACTCCCGTACGTGCCATTTGCCGTGGTCGCGCCAGGACTGCAGGACCACCCCGATCCTGGCCCGCCAGCGCTCGTCGCCGCGCGCGGGATCGGCGCCGAGCACCTCCACCCGGCCGCCCGAGCGGGCGCGGAAGCCCTCCAGGATCTCGACCGTGGTGGTCTTGCCCGCGCCGTTCGGGCCCAGCAGCGCGAGGACCTCGCCCTGGCGGACCTGGAACGTGACGTCGTGCAGGACGTCGGCGGTGCCGTACCGCATGCGCAGCCCGTCGACGTGAATCACGCCGGTCACCACGCCTCTCCGGGGAGCGTGTCCCGTACGCGGACCATCAGCTCGGCCCGGTCGACGCCGGCCAGCGCGAGGGCGCGGGGCACCGTGCCGATCTCGGTGTCGAGCACGCCGAGCAGCAGATGGGCGGGGCGCAGGTCGCGTTTGCCCTTCGCGGCGGCGAAGCCGCGTTCGAGCGCCAGCCGCGCCGAGGAGCCGAGCTTCGGGTTCGCCTTCGGGTCGGGGGTGACCGGCGGGAGGTCGAAGGCGGCGAGGGACACCCCGGCCACGCTCAGGCTCCGCTCGAACTCCCGGTCCAGCGCGTCCCTGACGGCCTGCCGCCCCAGCCCCGCCGAGGTCAGCACGCGCTGTGCGGCGGTGCCCTCGTGGGCGGCGATCCCCAACAGCAGGTGGTGGGCCTCGGTCGCGGCGGATCCCTCCTGCCGCGCCTCGGCCGCTCCTTCCAGGATGATCGCCTGGATGTAGTGGTCGATTCTGCTCACTGTCGTCTCCTCAACGTCACACCTGCCGCGATGAGCCGCCTGGCGTGCTTCTTGTGGACCGCCTGGCGGGTGACGCCGAGCGCCTCGGCGACCTCCGGCCAGCTCCAGCCCGAACGCATGGCCTGCTCCACGGCGGCGTCCTCGAGCCGATCGGCCAGCCGTCGCAGCGCCACGACGGCCGCCAGCGCGTCGGCGGGATCCTGGGGAACTTCTTCTGCCGGCATGTAAGCAACCGTAGTTGACTAAATCTCAGATAGTCAACCGAAGTTGCTTAGCCGTCCGGAGGTCCCTGATGGAAGAATGCGTTCATGGACTTGGGCGGCCGTTACCGTTTGGAGAGACGACTCGGTAAGGGCGCGATGGGCGAGGTCTGGCGTGCGCTGGACCTGCGGCTGGACCGCCCGGTGGCGGTCAAGCTGATGGCCCCTGACTCCGGCAACGAGGCCAGGCGCTTCCTGCGCGAGGGCAAGCTGGCCGCGCGGATCAACCATCCCGGGGTCACCACCGTCTTCGACGTCGACCGGCACGGAAGACGCCTGTTCATCGTCATGGAGCTGCTGAACGGCAGGGATCTCGGAGCCGTGATCCGCGACCACGCGGACGGCCTGGAGCTCTCCGACGTCTTCGACATCGGCCGCCAGCTGGCCGCGGCGTTAGGCGCCGCCCACGCCCTCGGCATCGTCCACCGCGACCTGAAACCACGGAACATCGTGCTCCTCGACGGCGGCACGGTGAAGATCTGCGACTTCGGCATCGCCCGCGCCGTCGACGCCACCCGCATCACCAGGACCGGCCTGACGGTCGGCACGCCCGCGTACATGGCGCCCGAGCAGTTCGGCGGCTCCGGCGTGGACCGGCGGGCGGATCTCTACTCCCTGGGCTGCGTGCTGCACGAGCTCTGCACGGGCCGGGTGCCCTTCCCCGCGTCGAACATCGCCCACGCGATGTACGGGCACCTGAACACACCGCCGCCCTCCCCGGCGACGGGGAACAGGGAGCTGGACGCGCTCGTGCTCTCCCTGCTCGCCAAAGACCCGGCCCGTCGCCCTCAGCACGCCGACGAGGTCGCCCGGTGGCTCCGGAGGATCGCCCGGAGGCACCGCCCTGACCGCGCCGCCACGCGGTCCGCGCTGGACCTCTATCACGCCACCTTCACGTCGCTGATGGACGCCGCGATCGAGCGCCAGGACCACGAAGCGGCGGCCCGGCTGCGGGAGCAGGAGAAGGTCTACCTGCGCATGAGACAGGCGTTCGAACGCGAGGGCTGAGCGCGCGTCAGTCGCCGGTGGCGCGGGTGAGGGCGCCGTCGTGGGCGATCACCTCGGCGGGCGCGGGAGCGCTGAGCGGCGGGACGGTGGTGGCGTACTGGTGGATCTCCGTCAGCCTGAGGGTGCGCGGCACCGAGGGCGAGGAGATCGCCCAGGCCGCCTCCTCCGGCACGGGGATGATGTACGACTTGTTCGTCACGTTCTTCGTGGACGTGGTGCGCGACAGGGAGTACTGGATCAGCGCGCCGCCGTCTTCGGTGCGCAGCCCGTAGACCGGGTAGTTGTCGGCGCTGAAGATGGAGTCGTAGCTGAACCCGTCGGCCTTGGCGGTCTCACGGTAGGTGGCGATCTGCTCGGCCACGTCGGTCGTGTAGGGGCCGGGCGCGAGCAGACCGGCGGTCGAACCGGCCGTGCCGGTCTCGGCCACGCTGGCGTGCACGGGGCCCATGAACTGCGGGCTGATCGTGACGCTCTTGTCGTCGGAGGGCACCGCGCCGGCGTAGCCGTCGGCGTCGAGCCGGATCTCGGGCAGCTCCTCGCCCGGCAGCAGCTGGGCGGCCGAGCTGAGCCGCCAGCGGTCGGACCTGGCGAACGTCAGCAGCGTCGGCTGCCCGTTGCGGGTCGCCAGCGCGCTGAACCACGGCGAACGCTCGCCCGGGTCGAACCTCGGCACGTACAGCGTCGGAGCGCCCCACTTGTAGCGCGGCGGCGCGTAGTCGGTGGACAGGTAGGCACCCACTGTGAGCTGCGTCTGCCCGCCCGCGGTGATGTCGGTCGCCAGCGCCAGCCGCCCCTGCAGGTCGCTCGCCACCCGCAACGCGTCGTCGGTGACGGTGATCTCGGTGAACACCTCAGCCGCCTCGTCCCGCGTGACGGCCGGCTCGGCGGGCGAGGGCGACGGGGTCGCCGGGGCGGTCGTGGCCGGCCTCGTGGGAGTCGATCGGGCATCACTGGTGCAGGCGGTCGCCGCGGCGAGCAAGCCGGCGGCGATCGCCAGCATTTCCCGCCGACCGTATGCGCGCACCTCGCCATGTTATTCGGGCGCGCGGCGGTCGCGTACCCTTGGGAGACGTGGCAGGCATCGATCCGGCAGAAGAGATCAACGAGCTAGCGGGTACGCTCCGCAGCATCCAGGACGTCCTCGACCTCGAGGCGATGCGCAAGCAGGTCGCGGAGCTGGAGCAGCAGGTTGCCGCGCCGGATCTCTGGGACGACCCCGACCAGGCCCAGAAGGTGACGAGCAAACTCTCCCATCTCCAGGGCGAGCTCAACCGCGTCGAGGGCGTCGCACGCCGCCTCGACGACCTGAGGGTGCTCTACGAGCTCGCGGCCGAGGAGGGCGACGACGACACGCGCGTCGAGGCCGACAGGGAGCTCGAGACGCTCAAGGCCGACATCGGCGCCTTGGAGGTCCGCACCCTCCTGTCGGGCGAGTACGACGCCCGCGAGGCGCTCATCACCATCAACTCCCAGGCCGGCGGCGTCGACGCGGCCGACTGGGCCGAGATGCTGCTGCGGATGTACCTGCGGTGGGCCGAGCGCAAGGGCTACCCGACCGAGGTCTACGACACCTCCTACGCGGAGGAGGCCGGCATCAAGTCGGCCACGTTCACCATCAAGGCCCCCTACGCGTACGGCACGCTCAGGGGCGAGCACGGCACCCACCGGCTGGTCCGCATCAGCCCGTTCGACAACCAGGGGCGGCGGCAGACGTCGTTCGCCGGCGTCGACGTCGTGCCGGTGGTCGAGCAGACCGACCACATCGACATCAACGAAGACGAGATCCGCGTCGACGTCTACCGCTCCAGCGGCCCCGGCGGCCAGGGCGTCAACACCACCGACTCGGCGGTGCGCATCACCCACATGCCGACCGGCATCGTCGTCTCCTGCCAGAACGAACGCTCGCAGCTGCAGAACCGCGCCACCGCGATGAACGTCCTGCAGGCCAAGCTGCTGGAGCGCAAGCGGCAGGAGGAGGCGGAGAAGATGTCGGAGCTGCGCGGCGCCACCACCACGTCGTGGGGCACGCAGATCCGCAACTACGTGCTGCACCCGTACCAGATCGTGAAGGACCTGCGCACGGCCACCGAGGCGGGTAACCCGTCAGCGGTGCTCGACGGCGACCTCGACGAGTTCATCGAGTCGGAGATCCGCTGGATGCGGCGGCAGGAGTCAGAGACCGCTTAGGTGGTTGATCGCGAGGGTCAGCAGGAAGAGCGCGATCAGGAGAAGGGCGATGAGGGCGGGTGACAGCCCGGCGAAGCCGTGCTGGTGCATCCGCTCCCTGCTGGCGCGGCACATGGGGCAGCGGCCTTCGATCACGGGGTGGGCGCACTGGGCGCATACGAGGTGTTCACAGCTCATGACAGCCCCAAGTCTAGCCGCACAATCGTTTTGTTTCCGTTATGGACGTTCCATGCCAGTCTTCCCCCTAGACTGTCGTCTGGCCAATCGGAACGTCGATCATCAGTAAAGAAGACGTAACCCGTTTGGTCGGCGGCGGGAAGTGGGCATGTGCCACCCTCGCTTCCGTCCTGACCCCTAGACTGGCATGCCGTGATGCTCTCGTGATCCATTTCGATAATGTCACCAAGGTCTACACGAACCAGAACCGGCCCGCCCTCGACCACGTCTCCGTCGACGTCGACAAGGGCGAATTCGTGTTCCTCGTCGGTCCCTCGGGATCAGGCAAGTCGACGTTCCTGCGTCTGATCCTCAAAGAGGAGCGGCCCAACTCCGGCGCGATCCACGTCGCCGGCAAGGACCTGGCCCGCCTCTCCAACTTCAAGGTGCCCCATCTGCGCCGCCGCATCGGCTGCGTGTTCCAGGACTTCCGGCTGCTGCCGAACAAGAACGTCTACGAGAACGTGGCGTTCGCGCTGGAGGTCATCGGCAAGCCGCGGCGGTTCATCCGTAAGGTGGTGCCCGAGGTCATCGAGCTGGTCGGGCTGGAGGGCAAGGCCCACCGCATGCCCGACGAGCTGTCCGGCGGCGAGCAGCAGCGTGTCGCCATGGCTCGCGCGTTCGTCAACCGGCCGATGATCCTGCTGGCCGACGAGCCGACGGGCAACATCGACCCCGCGACGAGCATCGGCATCATGAAGGTGCTCGACCGCATCAACAGGACTGGCACCACGGTCGTCATGGCCACGCATGACGCGGCCATCGTCGACTCCATGCGCAAGCGCGTCGTGGAGCTGGAGGACGGCAAGATCGTCCGTGACCAGTCGCGTGGCGTCTACGGCCAGGCGTACTGACAGGGAGCTGCAGACACAACATGCGGGCGAATTTCATCTTCTCCGAGGTCTGGATCGGCCTCCGCCGCAACCTGACCATGACCATCGCGGTGATCATCACCGTGGCTGTCGGCATGGCGATGCTGGGCGTCGGCTTGATGATCAAAGCCCAGGTCGGTGCGATGAAGGGGTACTGGGACGACAAGGTCGAGATCTCGGTATTCCTCTGCAACAAGGGATCGGCCATGCCGGCGTGCAACGGCAAGGCCGTCACGACCGCGCAGATCAAGACGCTCGAGGGCCACATCAAGGGCATCCAGGGCGTCAAGGAGGTCTTCTACGAGGACCAGGCGAGCGCGTACAAGAACTTCCAGGAGTCGTACGCGGCCAACAAGGCCCTCGTCGAGGCCACCAAGGTCGAGGACATGCCGCAGTCGTTCCGGGTCAAGCTCGTCGACCCGGACAACTACCAGCCCATCATCCAGGCGATCGAGGGCCAGCCCGGCGTGTCGCAGGTGATGGACCAGAAACAGCTCATCGGCAAGTTCTTCGACCTGCTCGACAAGCTCTCGTTCTACGCCCTGGCGGTCGCCATCATCCTGGTGCTCGCGGCGGCCCTGCTGATCGGCAACACGGTACGGCTGTCGGCGTTCAACAGACGCCGCGAGACCGGCATCATGCGGCTGGTCGGCGCCTCCAACCTCTACATCCAGCTGCCGTTCGTCATGGAGGGCACGATCGCGGGCCTGATCGGCGGTGTCTTCGCGGCGGTCATCCTCATCGTGACGAAGGTCTTCCTGTTCGAGGAGATCGCCGGCTACTTCGGAGACGTCACCGCCCAGCTGACCTGGAACGACGTCGCCCAGGCCATCACCGTCACGATGATCATCGGTGTACTCATCTGTGTGCTGGCCTCGTTCGTGACGCTCCGCCGCTACCTCCGGGTGTAACCGTGCTCATGAACCGCTTCGGGGTCCGCCGCCGGTAAAGTCGAAGCATGCCACGTGAGACCGGGCGGAAGATCGTCGCCCAGAACAAACGTGCTCGGCACGACTACCACCTCGAAGACACCATCGAGGCGGGTCTCGTGCTGCAGGGCACCGAGGTGAAGTCGCTCCGCGAGGGCCGCGCCTCGCTCGTCGACGGCTACGCCATGATCGACGGCAACGAAGCGTGGCTGCACAACGTCCACATCCCCGAATACGCGCAGGGCACGTGGACCAACCACGCGGCCCGGCGCAAGCGCAAGCTGCTGCTGCACCGCAAGGAGATCGAGAAGCTCGCCGCCAAGACCAAGGAGGGCGGGCTCACGATCGTGCCGCTGGCGCTCTACTTCAAGGACGGCCGCGCCAAGATCGAGATCGCGATCGCGCGCGGCAAGAAGGACTGGGACAAGCGGCAGGCCCTGGCCGAGCAGCAGGCCAAGCGGGAAATGGCCCGGGCCCTGCGGCACCACAACCGATGAGAGCGGCGGCACCGCGACCGATGACACGTGCCCGCCGCACCCTCGCCGCGACCGTCACCCTGGCGGTCGCGGCCACGACCCTGACCGCCTGCTTCGAGGAGTCCTCGCCGCACGAGGCGGTGCGCGACTTCCTCGTCGGCTGGCAGTCCGAAGACTACGACCTGGCCGCCGGCCGCACCGACGGCGACGCGGCCGAGGTCCGCAAGGAGCTGGCCGACGCCAAGCAGGAGCTTGACGCGGCCTCGTTCCGCTTCCGGATCACCGGCATCAGCGTCGAGGGCGAGGAGTCCAAGGCCGACTTCCACGCCGAGGTCGACCTGGGCGAGAACAACCCTCTGTGGCAGTACGAAGGGATGCTCCCGCTGCACCTCGTGGACGGCACGTGGAAGGTGCGCTGGTCGCCGTCCGTGCTGCATCCGCAGCTCAAGGAGGGGCAGCGGTTCGCGGTCGACACCGAGCCCGTGCCGCGCCAGCCGGTGCTCGACAGGGCCGGCGACCCGCTGCAGAGCGACACCGTCCTCTACGTCGCCGGCGTCCACCCGGCCGCGCTGGGCGACCGGGCGGAGGAGGTGGTCGCGCAGCTGTCCGAGATCACCGGGTACGCCCAAGACCGGCTGCTGAGCCGTGTCCGCTCCTCGCCGCCCGACAAGTTCGTGCAGCTGGTGACGTTCGGGCGCACGCGTTATCTGTCGATGAGGTCGAAGCTCGAGGCCATCGACGGCATCGAGGTCGAGCCGCAGGAGCAGCCCGTCAACCCCGACGCTCCCCGGCAGATCGTGGGCAGCGTCAGCGCGCTCACGCCCGAGACCGAGCAGAAGCTCGGCGGCCCGCAGCGGGCCGGCGACTCGGTGGGCCGCAACGGCCTGCAGCAGGCGTACCAGGACTATCTGACGGGCTCCACGCAGACCAAGGTGATCACGCTCGACCTCAAGACCGGCAGGCAGGTCGCCCTGCTGGAGGAGTGGCAACCAGGCCGCCAGAACGTCTCGGTGAAGACCACCATCGACCGGGCCGCCCAGACGTCGGCCGAGGAGGCCGTGGCCGACACCGAGACGAGCGCGCTGGTGGCTGTGCAGGCCGACACCGGTCAGATCCTCGCCGTCGGCGCCAAGGGCCTGCACCAGGAGCGCGACGCGCTGGCCGGCAGGTTCCCGGCCGGCACGGCGTTCTCCATCGTGGCGGCCGACGCGCTGCTGCGGCGCGGGGTGAGCCCCAAGCAGCGGCTGGCCTGCCCGCAGGAGCGCACGGTCGGCGGGGCCAAGTTCGTCCAGGTCGGCCAGGCCACCGGCACCTCGACGTCGGCCACGTTCCAGCAACACTTCGCCAAGGGCTGCGTGACCGCGCTGGCCTCGCTGGCCCGCCGCGTCACGGCCGAAGACCTGGCGACCAGCGCCCGGGCGTACGGCGTGGAGCAGCCATGGCGGCTGCCGCTGAGATCGTTCAGCGGCACGCTGCCGTCGCTGGCCGGCGACGCCGACAAGGCCAAGGCCATCGCGGGCCAGAACGTCGAGGTGAGCCCGCTCGGCATGGCGCTGGTCGCCGCGGCGGTCGCCTCCGGCACCTGGCGGCCGCCGGTGCTGGTGACCGAGCCCAAGGTGCCCGACCCGGCCGGTGAGCCGGTGCCGGCCACCCAGCCGTCCTCCGTGCCCGTCGACCCCAAGGTCCGTACGGCGCTGACCGCCATGATGCGGGCCGGCGCGGCCGGCACCCCCGCCCAGGCGGGCAAGGGCAAGGTCTACGGCGTCACGGCGGCGGCGGGCGGCCAGCAGAGCTGGTTCGTCGGCTGGCAGGGCGACGTGGCCGTCGCGGTGCTGGCGAAGAACTACAACGCGGCGGCCGTGGCCGGGAGCTTCTTCGCGGGCCTCGGCAGCACGCCGTGAAAATGTCGTGACGGGGAGCAACCATCCGGGCATCCGGCTGCGTCTTACTGAGTGACTGGGCCCGCTCGGGGGGTTGCGGTCCCAGTCGCCGTGATGAGATCAGGGCTTCATCTCGGGGGAAGCCCTGCCGTCCGGACCGGCTCGACCCTGCCGGTCGGCCCCCGGGAGCGTGTGCGCGATGCGCCGTGCTCCCGGGGGTTTCGCCGTGAGGGAATCAAGTTGGCGTTCGGGGTGTTATCCCATGTACATTCTTGTTGCTCGCTCCTCGCGGGGAGCGTGTTGACAATTCCACAGGGGGTGACTGGCTTCGACTTCGACTTTGCAAGCCAGGTGAAGCGGGCCGAGGACTGCGGACATAACCTCGTTAATCCTGTGACCGCAAACAATAAGTGCCAATTCCAAGAGCACTGTGGCGGCCAGGGACTCCCTGGCCCTCGCTGCCTAAGCAGCGAAACCACTGTCAGCCCGGGAGTGCCTTCGGCCCGGTGTCTGGCATCGCTAGAAGGCTCAACCGATCAACCCGGCCACGGGGGAGATCGGGAAATCAAACAGTGGCTGGGCCCGTCGGCGACTCGCCTGCGTGATCGCCGGGGCCGAGAAAAGCACAGCAGGCTGCGCCCGGAGAAGCCCTGACTTGGGGTTGAAGGACGCGGGTTCGATTCCCGCCACCTCCACCGACATCGAGACCGCCCCTTACCTGCGTGAATCACGCAGGTAAGGGGCGGTTTCGCGTTTTCCGGCGACTGAGGCGGGGGCGTTGCCGGCTTTCGCATGGCCTGGAGCTCCGACAACTGGGGCCGGCTCGGTGGCGGGGCCAACGAGCGGCGGCTCACTCCCGTCCCGGTGACCGGGCTGACGCGCGTGCGGGCCGGCTCAACCGGCGGCGTGACCGGGAGCCCGACCCCTGTCTCGGTGGAGACCGGTCTGTTTCGGCCCTCGTCTCGTCCGTGCGGGGCTTCGAGCATGAGCGCTCACCCGGGTCGGGGTGCGGTCCCGTCGTGATCGTCAGAGCGGCCGGAGGGGCGGTCGAACGGTCTTCGTCGTGGGGTGGGCGCCTCTCCGGACGGCGTCTTCGGGGACGTGTGGTGCTGACTGCCTGCAATGAGTGCTTTACGTGTGGTTAGGTGTTCTTTGACAATTCTTGGGCCGGAGTGAGGGTGAAGGGTGTCAAGGGACGTCTGGCGTCATTCTGTGTTCGCGCCCCTGGTGGGCGTGCTGGCTTCGTTTGTGCTGTACGCGGTCGGAGTGGTGGAGGGG
>NZ_SMKQ01000077.1 GCF_004348995.1 Nonomuraea terrae | reverse complement strand
TCCTCCATCCGCTCACGAGATCCGGCCGCACGGGGCTCCTCACCCCCCGCCTCTCCGCACCTCCGCGCGATCGCTTCTGTCCACAGGCCGTTGCCCAGCGGTCCTTCGCTGGAGCTCTTCGTACGCTCCCAGACCAACCGCCGCGCTCCCCCGGACCTCCTTGATCAGCAGCCGGTGCGATGAACGGTCACATACGGACCCAGCACGCGACACCGCTCTGGGCGTGACCACCTGGATCGGCGCGGCGCTCAGCCCGTCGCCATGGCCACGTGCCCGGACTGATCGGCACGCGGGCGTGATCCCGTGCTCGCGCTGATCGGCACGCGGATGTGATCGCGTGCTGGGTACCGATCGGCGCGCGGGCATGATCCCGTGCCGGGTGTTGATCACGGTGGGGCCACTCGGTGTTGAGCTCACGCTGTGTTCGTTGTCGTAGCAGCGTGCACGGCGTTCGGGGCGCCGGATCCGCGTGACATCCGTGGCGGAGGGACGCCCCTGGAGGGCCCGGCGTGCGGGGGCGCTGGGTTGGTGTGGCGCCCCCGCACGGGGCGGGCGTTACGCTGCCACTCGTTCCTCTGTCAGGTGGTCGGCGGTGTCCGCGGGCGTTTCGTCGGCGTCGGCGCCGAGGGTGGGGGCGCCCAGGATGCGTACGTTCCCGTCGTCCGCGCTGAACGGGCTTGTCGTGACATGGTCGGAGGTGACAGGGCGGGCGGCGCGGGTGCCCATGGCCCAGTCGCGGGTCTCCTCGTCCAGCCGGTCGCGCATCTCCTTGCTGATCGTGCCCACCCCGCCCCGCTCGGGCTTGGTGAAGGCGCCCGTGCCCCAGCGCAGGTCGTGGCCCACCGCGCTGGCCTCGATCTCCGGCACGAAGCGTCGCTCGTTCTCCGCGCCGAACTCGCGGATGCGCAGCTTGCCCGACACCACCACGGGGTGTCCCGCGCGGACGGAGGTGGCGACGTTCTCCCCCAGGGCACGCCAGCAGCGGACCGTGAAGCAGACCCGCTCACCGTCGGTCCACTGGCCTGTCTTCTTGTCGAAATAGCGGTGTGAGGTGAACACCTTGAGCGAGGTGACCTTGGTGCCGTCGTCGAAGTTGTACTGCCTGGGCTCTGCCGCGACGTTTCCGGTGAGCGTGATGTAGATGTCGTTCATGTGATTCCTCCCATGCGGCGGGCCGACTGCCCGCGACCTGGGAACACGGTGCCGCAGGCGGGCACGGTCGCAGATCGCCGAACGGGGTTCTGTGGAAAGAGGAGGCGCGTGCGCCACGCCTGTGGATGAAGGATCCGGCCACCCCTCGGGGCCGGACTCCCGTCCGCCGAATGCGGAATGGTTCGCCTGCTGACGGCTGACTCCGAACGACGCCCAGCCGCCGACGTCACCGGCGGCCGGCGTCGGAGACCGAGAGGTTGAGTGCCCGGGACCACGAAGGTTAGGTGCCCGGGACCACGAAAGTGCCCGGGACCATGGGAGGTTGGGTGGCCGGGACCGCGGGGTCGAGTAGGGCGGTCCGGCCGTTCGGGTGTCAGGCGGACAGGTCGCGGAGGGCGGTGTAGAAGGAGTGGTGGCGGTTGAGTTCGGCTTCCACCGGCTCCACCACCATCGTCGCCGACACCGCCGCGACCTTGCGGCGCATCTCGCGCTCCAGCCGTTCGCGCTCCCGCGACGCCCCCAACTCCACGAAGTTGCGTGACGCGATGCCCGACAACGCCCCCAGCCCCAGAACGGCCGCCATGGCCAGCCCCACCCAGGGCAGCGTCGCGCTGTCGCCAAGCAACTCCAGCGACGGCGGCAGCTGCTCCGGCATGAACAGCCCCACGGCCAGCCAGGCCAGGCCGGCCACGAAGGCCAGCACCAGGAAGTACTGCCACAGCATGAGCACCCGCCACCACGTCGGCACGCGGTCGAGCTGCGGCGCCACCTGGGCGAGGTCGTCCGTCAGGGCCTGCGGCAGCTGGCCCGACCTCGACCTGGCCGCCTTGTGCACGGCCGTGCGCCACACCGGGTGCATCCCCATGGACAGACCGTCGGCGAGCGCCTGCACCGCGTTGCCGACCTCGGCCGACTGCGCGCTCACCGAGGCCGTGGTGATGCCGCGGATCTCCTTGCTCACGTCGTCCAGCCGGAGACTCTTCAGCGGGTCGGTACGGAACTTGCCGATCCACCGCGGGTACGGCCAGCCGACCCACTGGTTGGATCGTTCGGCGTAGACGTTCTCCATGGCGTCGCCCACCGCGGGCACGCCGACCGCGTCGCACAGCGCGTCCGTCAAGCCCAGCCGGCGGGCCTCGTCGACCGACGACGGCGACGACAGCGCCTCACCCAGCGGCATGGATTCGCTGATGCGGCGTTCGAGCCGGTGCAGGTCGGCTTCGAGCTTGTGGATCGCGGCGCGCCGGCGAGCGACCGCGGTGGCGACGACGCTCTTGAGGCTTTCTACGCCGCGCCCGGTGGCGGCCGAGGTCGGTACGACGCTCGGGTGTTCGACGCCCTCGCGGCGCAGCAGGTCGTTGAGGTCGATGACCAGCTCGGCCAGCTCTTCGGCGGTCAGCCGGTCGGCCTGGTTGAGCGCGAACACCGTCACCGCCTCGTGTCCGGCGAGCTCCGTCACGTAGCGGCGGTGGGTGGAGGCGTCGGCGTACTTCTGCGGGTCGAGCACCCACACCACGAGGTCGGCCAGGCCGATGAGCCGGTCAGCCTCGGTGTCGGCGAGCGCCCGGATCGAGTCGTGGTCGGGCAGGTCGAGCAGGATCAGCCCGTGGAGCTGGCCGTCGCCCCTGTCGAGGGCGCTGGCGCGGGAGAAGCGGTGGCGCTCCTGGATCTGCAGCCAGTCGAGCAGCGGCCCGGCGCCTTCGACACCCCACACGCAGGCGTGGGTACGGGCGGTGGTCGGCCTGCGTACGCCCGTGGGCGACAGCTCGAGCCCGGAGATCGCGTTGAACAACGACGACTTGCCGCTGCCCGTGCCGCCCGCGAGGGCGACGACGGTGTGCTCGGACGACAGCTTGAGCCGGTCGCCGGCCTGCAGCAGCAGCATGGCGGCCTCGTCGAGCAGTTTCTTGTCGAGCCGCCCTCGGCCCAGCTCCACCACCTTGGCGAGCGCGGAAAGCCGAGCGGCGAGCCCCGGCTTGGTGGTCATGGTGGTCATCGAGCGACCTCAAAGTTGTACGTTGCCTGGTATAGGCGGGTTGCGGCGGATTCGTCAGGTATGCCGGCCGAGTCTAGAGCCTGCGCGTAACGCAGCGCCTCCTCGTCGAACAGCATGCCGACCCTGGCCCGCAGGTCGCTCAACGCCTTGGCGCCGATGCCGCGCAAGGACTCGGCGCCGAGCACGGCGTTGACGAGCCGGTGAGGCACCCCTTCGCCGTTGCCGCCGCTGAACATCGCGACCATGAAGATCAGCGCAAGCGAGTCGGGGTCGAACGAGACGACCTTCGACACCGAGCGCTTGGCCACCCCTTCGGTGCGTACGAGCTCCATCAGGTGGTCCTGCCAGGACGCGATGGCCCGGCCGGTGTGGCGGACGAGGTCGTCTGACGGCCGGTCGAGGCTCTCCGCCAGCTTGGCGCCCAGCGGGGAACGGTGCCGCCAGCGCGCGGCCACCTCCTCGCACGCCCGGTTGGCCGCGGCGACGATGACCGACTCGAGCCCGGCGCGGATCGCCGCCTTGAACGCCAGCACCCGTTCGGGGGCCTGCCTGGCCGCCCGCCCGCGCCTGCGCAGCCGCAGCGAACGCATGAGGTCGCCGGAGCCGACGAAGTCCTGCCAGCGGGCGAGCACCTCGCCGTGGAGCAGCGAGCCGTTCTTCGAGGCCTTGTCGAGGTCGGCGAGCGCCCCGAGGAAGGCCGCCTCCACGTCGCCGCGCAGCTCGGCCCGGAACGCGACCTGCGCCTCCAGGTGCTTGGCCAGCGCGGGGACGCGGGTGCGGAAGCTGTTGAGCACGCCGTCGAGGGTCTCGCGTACGGCCCGCGCCCGGCGCTTGTCGTCGACGGACAGCTCGGCCAGCCACAGCCGCAACTCGGTGACCTCGCTGTCGGGCAGCCTGCCGTCGGCGACCTTGGACTCGTGGATGACGAACCGGTCGATCTCTCCCAGGCCGTACTCGGTCAGCATGCGGACGAAGTGCTTGAGCACCACATCGGTGGACCTCTGCGGCACCCGCGACAGGACGATGGCCAGCCGCGCGCCGCGCTCCTTGGCCAGCCGCAGCAGGCTCCACGCGGGGGCGTCGGCGTAGCGGGCGGCCGTGGTCACGAAGATCCACAGGTCGGCGGCGTCGAGCATGCGGTGGGCGATCTCGTGGTGCTCCTCGACCACCGAGTCGATGTCGGGGGTGTCGAGCAGCGCGACGCCCTGCGGGAGTTTCTCGGTCGGGACGATGACCAGACCGTGCTCGGCGGTGCCGGCGGCGGGCCTGTCGAGGCGCTGGAGAGTGCCGAGCAGCTCGCCCTCCGCGAACCACTTGTGGTCGTCGGGGTGGCAGGCCAGGACGGGGGTGCCCGTGGTGGGGCGGCGTACGCCGGTGCGTGAGACGTTCTTCTCGGCCAGGCTGTTGACCAGGGTGGACTTTCCCGCGCCGGTCGAGCCCGCGACCACGATGAGGGCGGGGGCGGTGCTCGTCCTGATCCGGGGCAGCACGTAGTCGTCGAGCTGGGCGAGCAGGGCCGCCCTGGCCTTCTTGGCCTCCTCGGCGCCTGGGAGGTCGAGGCCGAAGCGCAGGCCGGCGACGGTGTCGCGCAGGGTGGCGAGCGCCGCCGTGAGCGCCTCCGCCACCTCGGCGGGCAACTCCTCCTCGGCCCCGCCCTCACCGACGGGCGTGGCCGCCGCCGGTTCGGCTACCCCACCGCTCGGAGCTTCCCCGCCCCCCTCGGCGCTCTTGTCCTTCCGGGTACGCCCATCCGCCCCGCCGTCCTCGCCGTCCGCCACACGGCCGGCCACTGCGTCGGCCTCGCCGTCGGCCGCACGGTCTGCCGCTTCGCGGGGCTCACCATCTCCGCCACCGTTGGCCGCCTCGCGAGGCTCAGCCTCTGTCGCAGGGTTGGCTGATCGGCCATCGCCCGCACGGCCGGCGGCTTCGGCGGGCTCGCTGCCCGCCGCACGCCCGCTCGCATCGGCGGCGCCGTCGGCCACCGCCCTGGCGGCGTCGTCGTCACCCGTCTCGGCGGAGGCGTCGGAGGTGCCGGTCGTCTCAGTCGCAGCGGTCTCAGCGGCGCTCGCCGCAGTGACGGCGGCCTCGGGGGTGTCGTCCTGCGTCGCCTCCCCGTCTTCGACGGTGTCGCCGGCGCTCCCCGCTTCCGCGGTCTTGCCGGGCCGCACTCCGGCGGCGTCGCCGCGACCCACTTCGGCGGTGTCGCTGTCCACTGCCACGTCGACGGCTGCGTCTGCTTCCGCGTCACTGGCGCTACCGGAACGCCACGCGGGGGTGGCCTTGTCCGCAGAGTCCCCGTCGGAGGCCGAGGGCAGCGCGAACGCGGACTCGCGCTCGCGCTCGCGCTCGGAGGTCAGGGGAGCCGAGGAGCGCTTCTCCTCGCTCGGCTCGGCCGTGAAGGACGGGGTGACCGATGACGGCCGCTCATCGGACGGCCACTGTGCCGTGCCCGCCCCGGCATCCGGGTCAGGCCCGCCGAGAGACACCTCGGCGCCGGGGCCAGGACCGTCGAGCGACGCGGGCCGGACGAAGAGGGACGGACGCCCGGACGGCTCCTCCGGCTCAGCCGGAGGGAAGACCCGAGCCGGTTGCCGCAGCGCGGCCGGTTTTTCGAAGAGGGACGGCCTGCGCGCAGGCGGCTCCTCCTCGCCCGCCGCCGCACCGTCACGAGGCCCGCCCGACTCCCCGCCGTCACGCCGCTCACGCGCACCGGGCTCACGACGGTCGTCACGTACGGCCCCAGCACCGCCGCCGAACGCGGGCTCGTGCCGATCGTCGGACCCCAGCCCCGAACGCCCGCCGAGCCCAGGATCACCCTGGCCGTCAGGATCGTGCCCAGAACGGTCGTCGGACTCGTCGGGTGTGGGGTGGGGTTGCTCGCCGTTGGGGCCGGCGTCGGGACGCACCCCTTCGAGGTCATCGTCGGTCACCGGGCGGAACCGCAACGTCTGCTCCCCAGGTGACTCGTGTCGCCCGTCATCCATGGCCGTGTTCACGGCAAGCGCTCCGCTCGAACCATCTCGACCTCCTGGCCGACCCTCACGACGTCGCCGACGATGACGATCGCCGGCGGCCGTATCCCAGCCGCGGACACGCGGTCGGCCACGGTGGAAAGCGAAGCGGCAACCGCCCGCTGGGTCGGAAGGGTACCGTCCTGCACCACCATTACGGGAGTCTCCGGCGAACGTCCGTACTGGATGAGTGCTTCGGCCACTTTTGGCAGGCGTTCGACGGCCATCAGGAGCACCAGCGTGCCGTGGGAACGGGCCAGCGCCGGCCAGTCGACGGTGGACTTGGGGTCGTCGGGCGCCACGTGCACGGAGATGACGTGGAACTCCTGGCTGACGCCGCGGTGGGTCACCGGCACCCCGGCGGCGGCGGGCACCGCGACAGCGCTGGTGATGCCGGGCACCACGATCACGGGGATGCCGGCCTGGGCGCAGGCGATCATCTCCTCGCCGCCGCGCCCGAACACGAACGGGTCGCCGCCCTTGAGCCGCACCACGAACTTGCCCTGGCGGGCACGGTCGACGAGCAGCTCGTTGATCGTCTCCTGTGGCAGGGACCTGCCGTAGGGGACCTTGGCGGCGTCGACCAGCTCGACGTCGGGGGCGAGCTCGTCGAGCAGGGCGCGCGGCGCGAGCCGGTCGGCGACCACCACGTCGGCCTGGGCGAGGAGCTGTCGCCCGCGCACCGAGATGAGGCCGGGGTCGCCGGGGCCGCCGCCGACGAGGGCCACGCCCACGGGCTTGGTGCGGTTGCGCCGGGCGTCGACCGTGCCGTCGCGCAGCGCCTCGACGACCGCGTCGCGGATGCCGGCGGCCCGGCGCGGGTCGCCGCCCGCGGTGACGGCCACGCTGATCTCGCCGACCCGGCCGGAGGCGGGTGTCCAGGCGGCGGAGGCGTCCTTGTCGTCGGCGCGGACGCACCACACGCGCTTGGCCTCGGCCTCGGCGGCGATCGCGGTGTTGACGGAGCGGTCGTCGGTGCAGGCCTGCACGAGCCAGGCGCCGTCGCAGTCGCCCACTTCGTACGCCCGGGCGTGCCAGGTGACGCGGCCGGCGGCGATCAGGTCGTCGAGGGCCGGCGTGACGGACGGCGACACGACGGTGACCTCCGCACCTGCGTCGAGCAGGGCGGGGACCCGCCGCTGCGCGACGCGGCCGCCGCCCACCACGAGAACCCGGCGGCCGGAGAGCCGCAGGCCGAGGAGGTATGGGCCCATG
Source organism: Nonomuraea terrae (assembly GCF_004348995.1). GTDB lineage: Bacteria > Actinomycetota > Actinomycetes > Streptosporangiales > Streptosporangiaceae > Nonomuraea > Nonomuraea terrae. The sequence continues at coordinate 28,395 of NZ_SMKQ01000077.1, read as the reverse complement.
GGGGGAATCTCCCGTTCGCGAAGCTTGTGTTAAGAGGTAAACCTACCGGCTTCGACCATGTCATTTGCTGCGCACGTGTTAACGGCCGTCAAGCAGAGGCTGTCGCGGATCCCAGCGCGGCCCGCCTTCGTCGTCTCTGCGGCGTCTGGCCATCGCTGACAGGGCCTCAAGGATAACCCGGTTCCCGAGGTACGCGGTGATGTCCGCGTGATCGTAGGGCGGTGCCACCTCGACCACCTCCATCCCGGCCACCGGCAGCTCGTAGCAGATCCGGCGCACGGCGTCGAGGAGCTGCCTGGCCGTGAGCCCGCCCGGCTCGGGCGTGCCGGTGCCGGGGGCGTGCCCGGGATCGCAGACGTCGATGTCCACCGACAGGAAGACCTGGTCGCACTCGTCGAGCGCGATCCCGAAGGACTCCGTCAGGCATTCCTCCAGCCCGCGGGCGACGATCTCGGTCATCTCGTACGAGCGCATGTTCTGGGCGGCCATCCAGCTCAGCGTCTCGGGCTCCGGCCAGTAGCCGCGCAGCCCGAGCTGCAGGAACCGGTCGCCCCTGATCGCCCCCGACTCGATGAGCCGGCGCATGGGCTGGCCGTGGCCGTACAGGTGGCCGAAGCTGATGTCGCCGGTGTCGGCGTGGGCGTCGAAGTGGATCATCGAGGTACGGCCCGGCGCGTACGCCCGCGCGGTGCCCCGCGCGTCGGGCAGCGCGACGGTGTGGTCGCCGCCGAGCACCAGCGGGATCGCCCCGGAGGCGGCGATGCGGTGCACGGCCTCCTCGATCGCCGCCAGCGAGCCCTCCACGTCGCCGGAGTAGCACTCGACGTCGCCCGCGTCGAGCACACGCAGGTCGCGCAGGGCGTCGACGCGCAGCGCCAGGCTGGGCCTGGAGCCGTCGTGCGGCAGGTAGCAGGCCTGGCGCAGCGCCATCGGGCCGAACCTGGCGCCCGGCCGGTTGGAGGTCCCGCCGTCGAACGGGGCGCCGATGATCACCACGTCGGCGCCCTCGTAACTGGCCGGATCGGCGACGTCGCAGCGGTCTATACCGAGAAAGGTGATGTCGGGGCCGTACATCGCTCCATAACGTGACACGGCCCCATCATCACACGGACTTTTCCGTCACTCCCGCCGAATCGAAGGTCGCGACCTCGTGCATCACGCGGACGGCCGCGCACAGCGTCGGGTACGCCAGCAGGCCGCCCGTGCCCTCGCCGAGCCGCAACTCCAGGTCGACCAGCGGGCGCAGGCCGAGGTGTGCGAGCGCGGTGGCGTGACCGGGCTCGGCGGAGCGGTGACCCGCCACGCAGTGGTCGGCCGAGGCGGGCGCGAGCGCGGCTGCCACGAGGGCGGCGGCGCCGGCGATCACGCCGTCGAGGACCACCGGCACGCGCGCCGCCGCGCCGCCCAGGATGAAGCCGGTGATGGCCGCGTGCTCGAACCCGCCGACCGCGGCCAGCGCCCGCAACGCCTCGCCGGGCTCGAAGGCGCCGGACAGCGCGTTCACCCGCAGGGCCTCGCGGACGACACCGATCTTGCGTCCGTACGTCTCGTCGTCGATGCCCGTGCCGCGCCCCGTCACCTCGGCCGGGTCCTTGCCGGTGAAGACGGAGACGAGCGCGGCGGAGGCGGTGGTGTTGGCGATGCCCATGTCGCCGGTGATCAGGCAGCGCGCGCCCTTCGCGACCAGCTCACGGGCCACGCTGACGCCCACCTCCAACGCCTGGAGCACCTGGTCGGCGGTCATCGCCGGGCCCTGGGTCATGTCGGCGGTGCCGTACGCGACCTTCCGGTCGACCAGGCCGGGCGCGCCGGGCAGGTCGGCGGCGACGCCCACGTCCACGACGGTCACCGACACCCCGGCCTGGGCCGCGAAGGCGTTGGCGACCGCGCCGCCGGCCAGGAAGTTGGCGACCATCTGCACCGTCACCTCCTGCGGCCACGGGGAGACGCCGCGGGCGTAGACACCGTGGTCGGCGGCGAAGATGGCCAGCGCCGCGGGCCCCGGCATCGGCGGCGGGCTGACGCCGGCGGCGCCCGCGAGGCGTACCGCGATCTCCTCGAGGACGCCGAGGGAGCCGCGCGGCTTGGTGAGGCGGTCCTGGTGGGCGCGGGCGTCGGCGACGGCCTGCGGGTCGGCGGAGCGGATGGCGGCGATGGTCTCAGCGAGCACGGACGGCCTCCTCCTGCGGGACGAGCCGCAGCGCTTCCTCGTAACGATCGATCACGACGTCGGCCAGGGTCTCGCAGTCGCCGATCACCTCGGCGCACCGGATGTCGAGGTCGGGGTGCCCCGCGCCGTAGGCCAGGGCCTGCGCCCACACGCGCTCCAGCATGCCGCCCGCGAACAGCAGGTAGGGCACCACGATCACGCGCTTGGCCCCGAGGCGGCGGCAGCGTTCGAGCCCGCCGGGCACGCCGGGCGGGGTGAGCGACACGAACGCGGTCTCCACGGTCATGTAGTCGTAGGCGTGCGTCTCCCAGAACAGCCGGGAGACCCGGTGGATCTCGGCGTTGGCGGTGGCGTCGGTGGAGCCCTCGCCGACCAGGACGACCGCGGTCTCCCCCGGCTCGACGTGCGCGTGGAGGTCGTCGGTCGGCGTCGCGTCCACGGGGCGCAGACGGGGCCGGGCGCCGACGAGTTCGAGCGCGCGGGGCCGGGAGATGTCGGCCGCGGCCTCCTTGAGCCGCTCGGCCAGCAGCGCCAGCACGCGGGGGTCGGGGCCGAGAGGGCGGCCGTAGTCGTACATGAGGGTCGGGTGCCGCCGCTGCTCCAGGGCCAGCGCGTCGGAGAGCTCCTCGTCCAGCCTGTTCAGGCTGAGCGGCAGCGCCACGAGCCGGTGGTGCCCTCGGGCCACCAGGGAGGCGACCGACTCGCTGAGCCGGGGCGTGGCCCGCTCCAGGTAGCCACCCGATACGTCGGCGCCCGTCTGGTCGAGGCGGCAACGCAGGCGGTGGACGAACCTGCCGAACTCCGCGGCGTAGGCGTCGTCCTGGGAGCCCTGCCCGATCAGCAGGAGCGGCGGCTTCATGGTGAGGGATCTCCGGTGCGGTGAGACAAAGTCACGCGAGGATAACCGATCCGCACTGGTACGGGACAGGTCACGCTGAGTGCGCGGGTGTGGCATACACCACGAAAAGGGGCTCGGCGGCGGTCAGCCGGTGGGAGCCGTCGGGGTCGAGCGTCAGCCGGGAGGCCAGGATCTGGGTGCCCTCGCCGCGGTAGCCGTGCTCGCGCAGCCGTTCCAGCACGGCGATGACCTGTTCGACCTTGCGCAGCGCGCACACCAGCGCCCGCGGGCCGCGGGCGGCGCAGGCGGCCACCACGTCGGGGCCGCCGCCGCCCACGTAGACGGCGTCGGGGTCGGGCAGCGGCTCCAGCGCGGGCGGGGCCTGGCCCCTGGTCAGCGCCACCTTGACGCCGTGTTCCAGCACGTTGGCGCGCAGCCGGGCGCACAGCTCCCCGTCGCGTTCGACGGCCATGACGGCCGCGCCGAGCCGGGCGCACTCGACGGCGATCTCGCCGGCGCCCGCGCCGACGTCCCACACCAGGTCGCCGAGCCGGGGGCCGAGCTTGGCCAGGATGTACGCCCTGACCTCGGCCGGGATCCGGCTCTCGAACGGCAGCGCCCACTCCTTCGGGCCCGGCTGCGCGCCGGCGACCCAGCTCGGCTCCTTCGGCCGGTGCAGCGGATCGATGACGAGGACCACGTCGGGGTCCTTCCACGGCCGGGTGGTGGCCTCGCCCATGCGGCTGTGCGTGACGCGTTCGTCGGGGCCGCCGAGGTCCTCGCAGACGATCAGCGCGCGGGGCGTGGTGGGAGCGAGCTCCCTGGCGATCTCCGCGGGGCCGACGCCGGGCGCGACGAGCAGCGCGACCTTGGCGTGGGCGCGGCAGGCGTTGACGACCCGGACGAGCTCGCCCGGGCCGGACGGGGCGACGACCAGCGCGTCCTCCCAGTTGAGCCCGGCGCGGGCGAAAGCGCGGCTGACCGGCGACATGGCGGGCAGGACGTCCGGCTTGAGGCCGTGGGCGCGCAGGGCGCGGACGACGCCGAAGAAGCCGGGATCGCCCTCGGCGAGGACGACGGCGGGGCCCTCGCCTTGTTCGAGGTGGTCGTCGAGTGTCTGCAACAGCGAGCCGTCGGGCACGGTCACCGCGGTGAGGGCGAGCCGCCCGAGCAGGGCGTCGGGCCCCACGACGAGCGCGGCCTCCTGCAGTCTGGCCACCGCCGTGGCCGAGAGCTCGGATCCGTCCCACCCGACAACCGTGATCATCACTGCCTCACCGTCCTTCCCTCAAGGGTGACGGTTGCCGAGGGGTTTCACAAAGGGTGCGGAGGTCAGTCCGCTGTGCCCTCAGTCCAGGTCCGAGGGGACGAGGCTGTAGACGATCAGGTCGTCGCCGTCCAGGGAGGCGCGGGCGACGCCCTCGCGGACGAAGCCGGCCTTCTCCGCGACCCGCTGGGAGGCGGTGTTGGCCACCGAGGCGCGCAGCTGGAGCCGGCGGAAGGCGTGCCGGTGGAACAGCCAGCGCGCGATGGCCAGCACGGCCTCCCCCGCGTACCCCCTGCCGCGGGCCCACGGCGCTGTCATGTAGCCGACCTCTGCGGTCCTGTTGTTCCAGTCGAGGTCGCGCAGGTCCACGTTGGCGGCGAAGCGGCCGCTCGCCAGCTCCTCGGCGGTCCAGGCGATGCCCTGGCCCCGCAGGCGCATGCGCTCGGTGTGCTCGATGAACGCCCGCGCGTGCGGCTCGGTGTAGCCGCGCGGGATACCGGTCATGGCCTGGGTGAACGGGTCGGAGCCGGTGGCGGCCAGGTCGGGGACGTCCTGCTCGGACGGCGGCCGCAGCAGCAGCCGCGGGGTGCGCAGGCTGTTCCTGGGCAGCAGCGGAGCGGGCGGGCCGCCGTCCTCGCGCAGCAGGCCGAGAACGACCAGATCGTGCGGCCCGTCCTCCTCCAGTACGGCGTCGCGCAGCACGCCCTCCCAGGTGAAGCCCGCTTTCCTGGCGACGCTGAGCGAGGCGAGGTTGTCCAGGTTGGCGGTCAGGTCGATCCTGCGCAGCCGGGTGGTGGCGAACACCCAGGCCGTCAGCGCGCGTACGGCCTCGGTGGCCAGGCCGCGGTTGCGGTGGAGGGGGTGGACGGCGTAGCCGACCTCGGTCGTGCCGGCCGTCCACGAGGTCTTGAACAGGCTGACGGCGCCCACGATGAGCCCGTCCGCCCCGGTCATCGCGAGGTGGATGCCCTGGCCGGCGCGGTGCGGCTCGTGCACGCCGTTCCTGAGCCACTGCTGGACGCCTGACGGCTCGGAGGGGGCTCCCGGCGGGAGGAACCGTACGCCGGACCGCACGATCGAGCGGACCCGAGCCTCGTCCTGGGGGCCGAACGGCCGGAGCGTGAGCCGGGCGGTGGCGATGCTCACGTCGGGATCGAACACGCTCGGAAGGCTACACACCGGCGATGTTTGCCCACGAAAGCGGGGGTAGGGGCGCACTGAGAGGAGTGAGGGAACTATGCAACGTGGGAGCGACAAGCACGGGCCCCGCATGGACGACCAGCAGAAGCACGAAACCGAGGGCATGGTGCGCGGCGGTGGTTCGACGCACGCCGAGGAATGGAAGGAGCCCGAGGCCATGCGGTCGGCCGATGAGGAGTCCACGCAGTCGTACCCGCCCGGTCACGAGCCCGGTGTGCCCGAGGGCATGACGCAACAGGACGTGGACGTCCGCAGCGAACTGGCCAGATGGCTCAGCGACACCCACTGGCCGACCTCCAAGGAGGATCTGCTGCGGCGCGCCCAGCGCCAGGGCGCGCCCGATCGGGTGCTCGACATGGTCGAGGCCCTCCCCGATCGGAACTTCGAGAACATGGCCGACATCGCCCAGTCGCTCGGCATCGGCGTCGAGCAGGGGAGGTGGTGACCCGTGCGGCTCGACTTCATCCGCCCCCTGTACGAACGCCGCGGCCCCTACGCGTCGGTCTACGTGGGCGCCTTGACCGGGCCGGAGCGGGAGAGCCACTGGCGCGGCGTACGCGACCGGCTCGAACAGGACGGCCACGCCGACAAGGCGACCGTGGACGCTCTGCGGGAGGAGGCGATGCGGGCCGCCGCCGGGCGGGCGCTGTTCGCCACGCACGGTGACGTGGTGCTGGCCGAGTCGCTCGACCGGGCGCCGCGCGAGCTCGCGATGTGGTCGCCGCTGCCGCACGTGACGCCCCTGCTCATGCAGCGCGGCGAGAACGTGCCGCACCTGCGGGTCATCATCGACCACGCGGGCGCCGAGCTCACCGCCTTCGGCGGCGGCTCGCCGCGCAAGGCGACCGTGGAGGCCGCCGCGTGGCCCCTGCAGAAGACCGCGCAGGGCGGCTGGTCGCAGAAACGCTACGAACGCGCCGTGGACGAGGCGTGGGAGAAGAACGCGGTGGCCGCCGCCCAGGAGATCGACGAGCAGGTACGCCGGCTCGGCACCGAGGTGATCCTGGTGGCGGGCGAGCCGAAGTCGCGCTCGTTCTTGCTGCACCACCTCGGCACGAAGTCCGCCGACCGGGTGACGATGGTGGAGCACGGCAGCCGCGACGACCACGGGCAGTTCGAGCAGGACGTGGAGCGCTCCCTCGACGAGTGGCTCGACCGCAGGCGCGCCGAGCTGCTGGAGCGGCACCAGGAGTCCGACGGCCCCGTCGGGATGGCGCGGGTCTGCCACGCGCTGCGCGAGGGACGGGTGCACGCGCTGCTGCTGCCCGGCGAGCTGCCGAAGCCGGTGTGGATCGGCGAGGGCGGCACGCAGGTGGCCACCGACCCGGCCGAGCTGCGCCGCTGGGGCGTGAACGAGCCGATCCAGGAACGCTCCGACTCCGCCCTGGCCAGGGCGGCCGCGATGACGGACGCCGAGCTGTGGTTCACCGACGCCGTCTCGGACGTGGCGGCCGTCCTCAGGTACTGATCACCACTTCCAGTGTCCGGGGGCCGTGCACGCCCTCGACCCGGTTCAGCTCGATGTCACTGGTGGCCGATGGGCCGCTGATCCAGGTGAGCGGGCGGGACGGGTCGAGCCGCGCCACGGCCTCCGGGACGCCGGGAACGATCTGGTCGGCCCACACCACGCACAGGTGGTAGTCGGGCACCAGCGTCTGCGCCCGCGTCCCCTGGCCCGGGCCGTGGTCGAGGACGATGGTGCCGGTCTCGGCGATGGCCACGGCGCAGTTCGTCAGCACGCCGTCGGCCGTCCTGAGGTCGTCCCAGCCGCCGTCGCGGCCGAACCCCTCCGGGATGACCATGCGCTTGCCCTTGACGCATGCGTCGATCATGGCCGGGACCTCGGCCGACGGGACCACGTGCACGATCGCCCGGTAGTCGTCCACCCGCTCGGCGAACAGGCCCACGAGGTCGTCCACCTGCCGCTCGGTGCGGTAACCGCGCGGGATCTCGACGTCCTCGGCGCCCCCGACGGCCTTACGGATCCGGGAAAGAATCTCCTCACGCGCGCTCATTCCGCTCCCTGCCCATGGGTCGCTCACCACTCCTCACTCGCTCCGCGGAGCCCCTCCTCCGTCGGGCCTCCACTCCGCTCGCCGCGACCGGTTCGCTCCCACCAGTCTCTGAACGACTCTTCCGGAATCTCCGGCACGTCCCGGGTGTCGGTCCACGCCGACAGCGGGCCGGGCAGCCGGCGCTTCGGTACGAGTCTGCGCAGCTTCGTGGCCGCGCGCTGGGCTTTGGCCAGGCGTTCGTGGTCGTTCAGGATCCAGCCCGCGACCTTCATGCCGGCCCGCTCCGCCGCCGCGTGCGGGGCCTTGGCCCGCAGGTCAACCAGCACCTCGGGGATGTCGATGGCCACCGGGCAGACGTCGTAGCAGGCGCCGCAGAGGCTGGAGGCGAACGGCAGCGAGGCGTCCAGCTCCGAGCCCATGCCGCGCAGCTGCGGGGTCAGGATGGCGCCGATCGGGCCGGGATAGACCGAGCCGTAGGCGTGGCCGCCCGCCCGCTCGTACACGGGGCAGACGTTCAGGCAGGCCGAGCAGCGGATGCAGCGCAGCGCCTGGCGGCCCACCTCGTCGGCGAGCACGTCGGTGCGGCCGTTGTCGAGCAGCACGAGGTGGAACTCCTGCCCCTCGACGGCGCCCGTCCACATGCTCGTGTACGGATTCATCCGCTCGCCTGTGGAGCTTCGCGGAAGAAGCTGGAGGAACACCTCCAGATCCCGCCAGGAGGGCAGCAGCTTCTCGATCCCCACGACGCTGATGAGGGTCTCGGGCAGCGACAGGCACATGCGGCCGTTGCCCTCCGACTCCAGCACCACCAGCGTGCCGGTCTCGGCGATCATGAAGTTCGCGCCGGAGATGGCGACCTTGCTGCGCAGGAAGCGTTCGCGCAGGTGGAGCCGGGCCGCCTCGGTGAGGGCGGGCGGGTCGTCGGTCAGGTCAGGCGACACCTCGGGCATCCGGTCGAGGAAGATCTCGCGGATCTCCGACCGGTTGCGATGGATCGCGGGCACCAGGATGTGGCTGGGGAAGTCGTCGCCGAGCTGCACGATCAGCTCGGCGAGGTCGGTCTCGTACGCGGCGATGCCGTGCTCGGCGAGCGCCTCGTTGAGGCCGATCTCCTGGGTGGCCATCGACTTGACCTTGACCACCTCGGTCTCGCCGGTGGCCTTGACCAGGTCCGTCACGATGCGGTTGGCCTCGTCGGCGTCGCGCGCCCAGTGGACGGTGCCGCCCGCCCGGGTGACGGCCTCCTCCATCCGCAGCAGGTAGCGCTCCAGGTTGCGCAGGGTGTGGTCCTTGATCGCCTTGCCGGCGGCGCGGAGCTCCTGCCAGTCGGGCAGCTCGCCGACGACGCTCGCCCGCCGGTCGCGAATGGTGTGCGTGGCCTTGCGAAGGTTGAACCGGAGTTGCGAGTTCTGCACGGCTTTTGCGGCATTTTCCGGGAAATTGCCTGGCATGCCGATGAAGGTCGCGCTCATCAATCGTCCTCCGTCGAGGCGAGGATCTCGGCGAGGTGCATGGTCCTGACACCGGTCTTCTGACGGCGCAGGGTGCCGCCGATGTGCATCAGGCAGGAGTTGTCGGCCGCGCACAGCACCTCGGCGCCGGTGTCCTGGATGCCGCGGGTCTTGTCGGCGGCCATCGCGGCCGAGACGGCCGGGTTCTTCACCGCGAACGTGCCGCCGAACCCGCAGCACTCCTCGGCGCCGGGCAGCGGCACGAGCTCCAGGCCGCGGACGTTCTGGAGCAGGCGGGTGGGCCGGTCACCCAGGCGGAGCCCGCGGAGCGAGTGACACGTCGGGTGATATGTCACCCGGTGCGGGAAATATGCCCCAACGTCTTCTTTTTTCAGAACGTCGATCAGGAACTCGGACAGCTCGTACACCTTCGGTGCGACCTCCGCGATCGCCGCCGCCCCTCTGCTGCCCGGCTCGACCAGCTTCGGGTACTGCTCGCGCACCATGGCCGCGCACGACCCCGACGGCGCGACCACGGCGTCGTACCCGGCGAACACCTCGGTGAAGTGCCGCGCGAGGCGCGTGCCCTCCGCCCGGTAGCCGGTGTTGACGTGCATCTGCCCGCAGCAGGTCTGGGCGGCGGGGAAGTCGACGTCGCAGCCCAGCCTGCGCAGGAGCGACACGACGGCCTTGCCGGTGCCGGGGAAGAGCGTGTCGTTCACGCACGTGACGAACAGGGCGACTCGCACGGCTCTCCTTCCAGGGTATGGTCCGACCACAGTATGGTCAGACCATACCGAATCAGGTGATTCTCGGCCAGCATCAGGGAGGCTTCGTTGGACGGCACCGGCTGGCGTCCCGTCAAGCGAACGCGGACGTTCGAGGACGTTCTCGCCCAGATCGAGCGGCGTATCGCCGAGGACGGCCTCACCGCGGGCGACCGCCTGCCCGCCGAGCGCCAGCTCGCCGAGCAGCTCGGCGTCAGCCGCTCCTCGGTACGCGAGGCCATGCGCGTGCTGGAGACCCTCGGTGTGGTCTCCTCGCAGGTGGGCCGCGGCCCCGACGCGGGCGCGGTGCTCACCTCGCGGCCCGACTCGGCGCTGTCCGACCTGCTCCGGCTCCACCTCGGCCTGGCCGGCCTGGAAATGCGCGAGGTCATCGACACCCGGCACATGATCGAGCAGTGGGCCGCCGCGCGCGCCGCCGCCGCCCGCGCCGACATCTCCGGGCTCGCCGCGGCGCTGGCCGGGATGGACGCGGCCGGCTCGGCGGAGGAGTTCGTGGAGCACGACACGGCCTTCCACTGCGCGCTCGCCGACGCCTCGGGCAACCGGCTGGCGGCGGCCATCATGCGTTCACTGCGCGACTCGATGCGCCGCTACTCGGTCGAGGCCGTCCAGCGCCTCGGGGACACCTCGGTCCTGCGCGCCGACCACGTCCGCATCCTGGAGGCGGTCAGGACCGGCGACCCGGACGAGGCCGCGCGGGCGGTCTCGGAGCACCTGGCGCACGCCTACCCGTCGTTGTTCGCGGTTTGACGGGTCACTGCCGCGTGTCGGCCTGCCTGCAGTTCGCGCCCGAGCAGGCGACCATGCCGGCCAGGCGGGCGTCCAGGTTGGCGATCAGCGCCTGGTCGGCGTAGGCGGCGAGGTTACGTAGCTGGTACGGATCGGTGTGCAGGTCGTAGAGCTGCTTCTCGCCCGTCTCGTACCGCACGTACGTGTACCGCTCGGTGCGCAGCGCCTGGTAGGCCGGGACCGGCGTCTGGGCGGCGGAGCTGCGGTTGGTCGGGCGGACGAACTCGATCAGCGCGTTCCTGCGCCACTGCGCCGGCTTCTTGCCCCGCAGCAGCGGCACCAGCGAGCGGCCCTCCGCGAACGCCGGCGCCGTGGCCCCGCCCAGCGCCGCGAACGTGGTCGGCAGGTCAATGGTGACGCCCATCTGCGAGGCCGTGGAGTTGGCCTTGATGCCGGGGCCGCGCACGACGAGCGGCACCCGGATCGCCTCCTCGAACGGCGTGGTCTTGCCCTGCTTGAGCCGGTGCGTGCCGAGGTGGAAGCCGTTGTCGGAGGTGAAGAAGATGTAGGTGTTGTCCAGCTGCCCCGCCTCGCGCAGCGCCCGTACGACCGTCCCGACCAGGTCGTCCACCCCCAGCATCGACCGCAGCCTGCGCCGGTGGCGCTCGTCGACCTCGACGACCTGCTCCGGCGTGAGGCGGGGCCGTGAGCGCAGCCAGAGCGGCTCGTCGGCGACGTCGTCCTGGTTGAACGACGGCGTGCGCGGCGCGGTGGCCAGCGGGAAGGCGCCCGCGTGACGGTAGGCCGGGTTGGCCGGGTTGTGCGGGCCGACCGGCGCCAGGAAGAGGAAGAACGGTTGCTTGGAGCGCCCGATGAAGTCGCGGGTCTTGCCGGCCAGCACGTCGGACAGGTAGTCCTGTTCGGCCCAGCCGTAGTCGCGCACGACGCCGTTCTCGTTGAGCCGGTAGCCGTACTCCTCGTAAAGGGCGCGCACGGGCACGGCCCACTCGTTCCAGCCGGGCGGCACGTGCGTCTCGGCGGCCGTGTCGCCCGGATAGTGGTTGAGGTATTTGCCCATCAACGCCGTGCGGTAGCCGGCCTGCTGCATCCAGGTGCCGATCGTGGAGCGTTCCAGGCCCAGGGTGTGGAAGCGGTCGAACCCGCCCTCGGGCGCGGTGTTGGTCAGCACGCCGTGGCTGTGCACGTGCTGCGAGCGCAGGATCGACGCCCGCGACGGGCAGCACCAGGAGTTGGTCACGAAGAACCGGTCGAACGAGACGCCCTGGTAGACGAGGTGCCGGGTGATGTTCGGGAAGTACGGCAGCGTCCCGAACTCGAGGTCGTCGGCCATCACGACGACGATGTTGGGCCGGGAGTCACCCTCGGCCATCGTCGGCTCGGCTGTCGGCAGGAGCAACAGCAGCAGGCAGACGAGACGGCAGAGACCCTTGAGCACAAGCTGTGACTTCCCCGGAAGATCCCATTGACACGTCGGGTGCTACGGACCGTAATGGAATTTAGTTCCGGAGGTGTCACGTGAAGCTCGGGCTGAACCTGGGTTACTGGCAGCGCCACGGCGACGACGCGACCGAATCCGTGCTGGCCGCCGAGCGGCTCGGCTACGACTCCGTGTGGACCGCGGAGGCGTACGGCAGCGACGCGTTCACCCCACTGGCCTGGTACGGCGCGCGCACCACCCGCATCAAGCTGGGCACCTCGATCGCCCAGATCTCGGCCAGGCCGCCGGTCACCACGGCCATGACCGCGATGACCCTCGACCACCTGACCGGCGGCCGGCTGCTGCTCGGCGTGGGCGCCTCCGGCCCGCAGGTCGTGGAGGGCTGGTACGGGCAGCCGTTCGCCAAGCCGCTGGCCCGTACGCGCGAGTACGTCGAGATCATGCGCACGGTGTGGCGCCGCGAGGAGCCGGTGATCGGCGAAGGGCCCCACTACCCGCTGCCGCTGCCCGGCGGCCCCGGCAAACCCCTCAAGCTCATCACGCATCCGCTCAGGGCCGACATCCCCGTCTATCTCGGGGCCGAAGGGCCGAAGAACGTCGCCCTGGCGGCCGAGATCGCCGAGGGCTGGCTGCCGCTCTTCGCGTTCCCCTCCAAGATCGAGGAGATGTACGGCGCGTCGCTCGCGGACGCCCCCGACGGCTTCGACGTGGCCGCCATGGTGATGGTGGTGATCTCCGACGACGTGCGGGCCGCCCTGGACGGCGTGAAGATGATGCTCACGCTGTACATCGGCGGCATGGGCGCCCGCCACCGCAACTTCCACGCCGACATCATCGGCCGGATGGGCTACGCCGAGGCCGCCGAGCACATCCAGGCCCTCTACCTGGCCGGCCGCAGGGACGAGGCGTTCCGGGCGATCCCCGACGAGCTGGCCGACGGGATCTCCCTCGTCGGCCCGCCCGGACGGATCAGGGAACGCCTGGAACCGTGGCGCCGCAGCCCCGTGACGAGCCTGCTGGTCATGGGCCCGCGCGACGAACCCACCCTGAAGATCGTCCGCGACCTCGTCCTCGGCTGAGCCGTCAGTCCGGGCGCGGAGCCGGGTCGGCGGTGACCGCCCTCAGCAGCGGGCGGCTCAGCGCCCCCGCTCCGATCACGCCCGCGAACCCCACGACGACGCACCCGGCCAGCGTGACCGCCCCCGCCGTGCTCATGCCGCCGATCATGAACGGCATCGCGCAGAACACGCCCACCAGGATCGCCCCGCCGCCCATCACCGTCAGCGGGATCAGCGTCTCGGCTCGGCGGGCCCGGTCGAGCAGCTCCAGCGGCGTGCCCGCCAGGCGCAGCAGCCCGTACGTCTGCCGCCGGTCCAGCACCGACGACATGGCGGTGATGCCCGAACTGGCGATGGCCACCAGGAACGACACCGCGAGCACGACGACCGTCCCCACGCGGACGTCGGCGAGAAGCTGATCGCCGAACCGCTTGTCGTCGGAGGGCGTCGTGGGCGTGCGCCCCGGGACGAGCCCGGCCAGCGCGGTGCGGGCCCGGTCCAGCGCGGCGTCGTCGGCGGCGCCGCCGAGCGTTGCGACCACGAGGCTCTTGTCCGGCTTGACGGTCGCGGTCAGGCCGGACTCCCGCAGGCGCTCGCGGGCCTGCCGGGCCACCTGCTCGACCTGGCCGGCGGGCGCGAGGACGCGCAGCTGCGGCGGGCCGGCGGGCGGCTGGTCGAGCACCGCCGGGCTGAGCAGGCCGATGAAGCCCGCCACGAACCCGGTCAGGGCCACCCCGCTCACCGTCCGCCAGGCCGAGCGCGGGTCGTCCACGAGGCGGCGGCCGGCGAGCAGCCGGGCCGGGCCGCGGGCGGTCCCGGCCGTGATCCGGCCGATCAGGCCGACGACCCACGGCCCCACCAGGTTGACGCACAGGAACACCAGCGCGAGCGCCGTCCCGATGATCGCGACACCGGCGCCTCTCGTCAGCAGCGGGAACATGACAAGCGCCGCCAGCAGGGCGACGACCCGCACGGCCCGCAGGGCGGGCGGGGTCTCCCGCTTGGCCACGCCGAGGGGGCTGACCACCACGCGCCGCAGGCCCGCCACCGCCGACAGCCCGACCAGCAGCGGCACCGCGACCAGCACCGCCGCGAAGACCCACGGCGGCGGGAACACGTCCCCGGCGAACCACGGGCCGCCCTGCATCTCGATCCTGGCCAGCAGCGGCGCGGCCAGCACGTAGGCGACGGTGCCCGTCAGCGCGCCGGCCAGCGCCACCATCACCGCCTCCGCCACGGTCATCCCCACCACCTGGCCGGGTGTCGCGCCGACCAGCCGCAGCGCGGCCAGCCGCTGGTCGCGCCGGGCGACCGTCAGCCGGGCCGCCGCGCCCCCGAAGACGAGCAGCGGCACGACCATGAGCACGCCGGCGACGACCGCGAGCGCCTGGTAGTTCGTGGCGTCCTGGCTCGGCGCTCCCGCGAGGCTCGCGACCCGGACGGGCGCCTGGCTGACGATCCAGTCCTCGCTGCGGGCGGCGGTCATCGCCGGGTCGTCCGGTGCGCGGCCGACAACCGCGACCAGCTCGCCCGGGTGGATCAGCGCCTCGTCGCCCAGCACGCCGGCCTGATGGGGATAACGGGCGGCGAACTGGTCGGCGGGCAGTTGCCGGGCCAGCTCCGCCAGCGCGGGCGACAGCCACGTCTCTCCCGGACGGGGGAAGCGGGGCAGCCCGGGCGGCGGGGCCGGGGCCTGCTTGCCGAGCGCGGCCAGGTCGACGACGCTGATCGCCCGCCCCCGGACGAAGTCGTACCGGGACGCCTCGATCGCCACCGCGCCCGAGGAGGCCGGGACTGGGTTGCGCCAGGCGCCGCGGTCGGCCCTGGCCTGGAAGGCGAAGTTGGCGGCGATGGCGAACAGCAGCAGCGCCGTCGACACGGCGACCGCCCCGAGGGTGAGCCAGGTGCCGAGCATCCCGCGGCGGCCGCCGCCCTTGAGCAGCCGCCAGGTCAGTGCGAGGTTCACGCGCGCACCCCGGCCAGCTGCCCGTCGCGGACCTCGACGGTACGGTCGCACCAGCCGGCCACGTTCGGGTCGTGGGTGACCACGATCAGGCTGGCGCCGTTGTGCTTGGTCGCCTCCACCAGCAGCCGCATGGTGTCGTGCCCGGTGCGCTGGTCGAGGGCGCCGGTGGGCTCGTCGGCGAACACCACGGCCGGCCTGCTCACCAGCGCCCTGGCGATGGCCACCCGCTGCGCCTGGCCGCCGGACAGCTCCCCCGGCCGCCGCGTCTCCATGGTCTGCAGGCCGAGAGGGCCGAACCACTCGCGGGCCTGCCGTACCGCCTGGCTCCTCGGCACGCCGCCCAGCATCAGCGGCAGCGCCACGTTCTCCTCGGCGGGCAGCTCGGGCAGCAGCTGGCCGAACTGGAAGACGAAGCCGAATCTCGTCCGCCGCAGCTCGCTGCGCTTGCGCTCCCCCATCGTGTCGATGCGCTGCCCCAGCAGGTGCACCTCGCCCGCGTCCGGTTTCATGATCCCGGCCAGGCAGTGCAGCAAGGTCGACTTGCCGGACCCGCTCGGCCCCATGATCGCCACGGCCTCCCCGGCTCGTACCGCTATGTCCACGCCTCCGAGGGCGACCGTCTGCCCGAACCGCTTCACCAGGGCCCGTCCGACAAGCACGTCATTCATGCCGACCAGACTCGCGCTCGGCCCTCATGCGCCGGATCGGCCGTGCGTCCACACTCCCTCGGCCGAACGGCCGATCCGCTCCTTAGAGTTGGGGCCGTGACTATTCGGGTTCTCATCGCCGACGACCAGCACCTGGTGCGTACCGGCTTCCAGATGATTTTGGACGCGCAACCGGACATGGAGGTCGTGGCCGCGGTGTCCGACGGCGCCGAGGCGGTGGCGGAGGCCAGGCGGCTGCGGCCCGACGTGTGCCTGCTCGACATCCGGATGCCCAAGCTCGACGGCCTGGAGGTGACCCGCGCCCTGGCCGGGCCGGGCGTGGAGAACCCGCTGCGGGTGGTCATCGTCACCACGTTCGACCTCGACGAGTACATCTACGGAGCCCTGCGCTCCGGCGCGACCGGGTTCCTGCTCAAGGACAGCGGGCCCACATTGCTGATCGAGGCCGTCAGGGCCGCCGCGGCGGGCGACGCGCTGGTGTCGCCGTCGGTGACCGTACGGCTGCTGCAGCACCTGTCCAAGCCCCGGCGCACGGTACCGCACACGCGCGACCCGCTGACCGAGCGCGAGCTCGACGTCGTGCGCCTGGTCGCCAGGGGGCGGACGAACCAGGAGGTGGCCGCGGAGCTGTTCGTGTCACTGTCCACGGTGAAGACGCATCTGGGCAGCATCCAGGCCAAACTCGGCGTCCGTAATCGGGTGGAAATCGCTGCTTGGGCGTGGGAATCCGGCGTGGTGAGCTGATTAACCGAGGGGCTCCCGGGATACAAGTGAATGAGAACCTCAGCGCAAGGCCCGGGGGGAGATCAAGGTGCGCTACACCCAGGCAGTGCCGGCGAGAGCAGCCTCGGCCGTATACGTGACGCTCGCCGCTCAGGTGCTCTCCCTCGGCGCCCTCGTGACCTTCGAACAGTCCCGCGGCCGTGAGCTCGCCGCCCGGCTCGCCGCGTTCGGCGGGCGTCCCCAAGGGGCCGACGCCGAGGCGGTGGTGGGGGCGGTGACCGTGTTCGCGGTGCTGATGATGCTGGTGGCCGGCGCCTCGATCGCCGCCGGGGTGGCGTACGTGACGTGGCTGGTACGGGCGCGGCAGGCCAACGACCGCTCGGCCGCCACGGGGCCGGTCGCCGTGGCGTGGCTGGTGCCCGGCGTCAACCTGTTCGCCCCCGCGGTGCTGGTCGACGCGGTGTGGCGGGGCACCCGGCCCCCGGCGGGCGGCCGCGGGCGGTGGCTGGCGCTGCTGCTGGGCTGGTGGCTGAGCTGGCTCGCCACGCTCGCGCTGATCACGATCCGGCTGCCGCTGGGCACCTCGGAGGGCGACCTGACCGGGGTGGGGGTGCCGGAGCTGGCCTGCGCGGCGCTGGCGGCGCTGCTGTGCGCGGCCACCGTGCGCGAGCTGACCCGCCTGCAGCGGGCCGCCCGCTCGGGCCGCCCGGCGGACCCCGCCGGGGTCCGCGCGTTCGCCCCGCACCCGGCCCAGGGCTCCTCCCCGATCGGCCAGCCGAGCGCCCTCCAGGAGGGCTAGACGCGCTCACCGCGTGGCCAGGCACGTGAGGAGCGTCAGACGGCGCGGGCCGGCCGCCGTCGGCGAGGAGCGTCAGGCGGCCGTGGGGCCGGAGCTGCCGGGGCTGGCGTGCCACAGCCGGCCGGGCGGGGTGGTGACGGCGGGGCCGAGGTCGGCGTAGGGCGACAGGCGGAAGCCGTTGGCGTATTCGATCGCGCGTCCGCCGACCGCCTCCGACTCCTCCGGCGTCCGGGCGACGAGCGCGCGGACCTCCTCGATGCCCCGGGAGCGCCACAGCGCGGCGAGGTCGGCCAGGTTCCAGCAGTCGACGGCCCGCAACGACACCGCGCGCGTGCCCGTGCGCCGGACCACCCCCTTGGCCAGCAGCAGCCACGAGCCGAACACGGTCGAGGCGCACCTGCCCTGCACCGACTCGAAGAACGTCAGGTCGACCGGCCCGGTCGAGTCGTCGAGCGTGGTGAAGATGACCCGCTGGCCCGAGCGCACGGCGGGCGTCTGGGTCGCCACCTTGACCCCCGCGACCAGGATCTCCTGCCCGTTGCGCCGGTGGAGAAGATCTTTGGAACGTACCACGCCGAGCTCGTCGAGCAGCTCGTCGTAGAAGCTGATGACGTGCCTGCTGACGTCGATGCCGAGGATCTCCAGCTCGGCCTCGACCATCTCCGTCTCGGTCATCTCGGGCAGCTCCCCCGGCGGCAGGTGCTCGCTGAAGCCGAGCGGGAGCTGCACGGCCTCGGTGCCGGGCGGCGGGCCGGCCGCGTGGGGGCCGTGACGCCGGGACTTGCGCGGGCCCGTCCGCACTCCTGCCGCCGAGAGCCGGTGGAGCTCGCCCACCCGGGCGACCAGGTCGCGGCGGGTCAGCTCGCCCGGCCGCCAGCGCGGCCCGCCCGGGTGCAGGTCGTGCAGCGCGTCGAGGCCGCCGACCTGGACGATCCGCTCGAGCGTCGGCCGCGAGGGCCGGGCGCGATCCCAGAAGTCGGCCATGGACGTGTACGGCTGCCCGGCGACCATGCGATCGACCTCCGCCTCGCTCACGCCCTTGATCGCCGAGAACGGCACCCGCAGCGCGTACCCCTTGCCGATCTCGCTGATCCGGAAGTCGTCGACCCGCCGGCGCGGGTCGGCGGCGGGGCCCAGCTCGGAGGGGCGCACGCGGACGCGGACGCGCGGGCCGAGGTGTTCGACCTGCCAGTGCCGGCCCGACTTGTTGATGTCGAGGGGCAGGATCTTCACCCCGCACTGCCGGGCCTCGTCGATGATGACGCGCGGCGGGTACATGCCGGGCTCGTGGGTGAGCACCCCGGCGAAGAACGCCGCCGCGTGGTGCCGCTTCAGCCACGCCGACTGGTAGGTGGGCATCGCGAACGCCGCCGCGTGCGCCTTGCAGAACCCGAACGCCCCGAACGCGTCCAGCACCTTCCAGGCCTGCTCCACGGCCGCGTCGTCGAAGCCGTTGGCCTGCGCCAGCGGGACGAACGCCCGGCGCACCCGGTCGCGCCCCTCCGGCGTGTCGAGCGTGCGGCGCAACATCTCGGCGAACGACAGGTCGCGCCCGGTCATCACCGAGATGATCTTCAGTACCTGCTCGTGGAAGACCACGACGCCGTGGGTCTCCTTCAACGCCTCGCGCAGCCGCTCGTGCGGGTAGTACGGCTTGCGCCAGCCGTGCCGGGCCTCCAGGTAGGGGGTGACCATGTCGGAGTTGACCGGTCCGGGCCGGAACAGCGAGATGTCCACGATCAGGTCGTGGATCTTGCGCGGCTCCAGCTTGGCCACCAGCTCGCGCTGGCCCGGCGACTCGATCTGGAAGCAGCCGAGGGTGCGGGAGGCGCAGATCATGTCGTAGGTGTCCTGGTCGTCGTGGGGGACGTACTGGACACCGGGCCGGGAGTCGGAGTCGTCGCCGCTCTGGCGGTCGAGCTCGACCACGACGCCGTCCACGCGCTCGATCTCGCTCAGCGCGTACGCCATCGCCGACTGCATCCGCACGCCGAGCACGTCGAGCTTGAGCAGCCCGGCCTCCTCCACGTCGTCCTTGTCGAACTGCGACATCGGGAACTCCAGCAGGCTGCGCTCGACCGGCGTGCGGTCGCGCAGCCCGGCGTTGCCCACCAGCACGCCGCACGGGTGCAGCGCGATGTGCCGGGGCAGCCCGTCGAGCCTCTCCGCCAGCCGGAACACCCGGTCGAGCCCGGCCTCGCCGAGCCGGCTCTCGCGCAGCTCGGGCAGGTCGTGCAGGGACGCGGTGATCTGCCTGGCCCGGATGTGGGGGAACGCCTTGGCGATCGCGTCGATCTCGTGCGGCGGCAGGCCCATCGCCCCTGCGACGTCGCGGATGGCGCTGCGCGCCCGGTAGGTCTCCATCATGGACACGCAGGCCACCTGGCTCTCGCCGTAGCGGTCGAAGATGGCCTGGTAGCAGTCGAGGCGGCGGGCCGACTCGACGTCGACGTCGATGTCGGGCAGCCCGACGCGGCCCTCCGACAGGAAGCGCTCCATGAGCAGGCCGTGGTCGAGCGGGTTGACCTCGCCGATGCCGATCAGGTAGTTGACCAGGCTGCCGGCGCCCGAGCCGCGGATGGCGCAGCGGATGCCCATGCCGCGGATCATGTCGGTGATGCCGGCCACGGCGATGAAGTAGCCGGACAGGCGTTTGCGCTCGATGATCGCCATCTCGTCGGCCAGCCGCCGCCGGGCCTCGGCCGAGCGGCCGAGACCGCGCCTGGCCAGGCCGTCCTCGACGCGCCCGCGCAACATCGGCACCGGGTCGCCGCCGACCTCCGGCAGGTGCAGGGCGGGCGGGCTGTTGCGCAGCGCGAGCAGGTCGAGCGGGTCCATCGCGCACGCCTCGGCCAGCCGCCGGGTGGTGGCCAGCAGCCGCGTCACCCGCTCCCCGTCGCCCGCGCACACCTTGGCGGCCACCTGCGCCATCTCCTTGCCGCTCTTGAGATAGGCGTGGGAGGTGGTGCGGTCGAGGTGGCGCGGATGCAGCGGCACGAGCTGGCGGGCGGCGTCGAGCACGTCGCCCACCTGGTGGTCGGCCGGGTCGAGGTAGCGCACGGCGTTGGTCAGCACGGCAGGAACGCCCATCGACTCGGCCAGGCCCAGCATGCGCACGGCCGTGTTGGCGTCGCGGAAGCCGTACTGGTCGACCAGCTCGACGACCACGCCGGGCACCGCGGCGCGCCACAGCCCGAGCAGCGTCCTGGCGTGCTCGTCGCGCCGCTCGGCGACCGCGCGGCCCACGTCGGAGCGCGGCCCGAGCAGCACCACGAGGCCGTCGTCGGCGCCGAACCCGCGCGGATCGGCCGCCCCGGCCCACTCGCCGACCAGCTCGCGGGTCACCTTGGGCGCGCCGCGCTCTCCCGCGTGGTGCGCGGCTGTGACCAGGCGGCACAGGCGGGACCAGCCCATGCCGCGGGCCAGCACCGTGACGCGGTCTTCCTGCTGGGGGGCGGTGCGCGGGCGGGGCGGGCGCATCCCCGGCACCGGCGTGAACGCCGAGGCGGGCACGGCGAGCGCCAGGTCGACGCCGAGCACCGGGGCGATGCCGGCCTCGGCGCACGCATGGGCGTGCTTGACCGCGCCGTAGAGGCCGTCGCGGTCGGTCAGCGCCAGGATGTCCATCCCGTGCTCCAGCGCCCGGCCCACCAGCGCCCCCGGGAACGCGGTGCCGTAACGCATGGAGTAGGCGGAGCACACGTGCAGGTGCGGGAACGGGGCGGCCATCAGTCCCACGCCCTCATGAGCAGCCAGCCGTTGCCGGCGGTGTCGTAACGCAGCTCGTAGGAGCCGACCTCGCGGCCGGGGCTGGCCTCCACACGCCAGAAGCGGCGCTCGCCGGGATCGCCTTCGCCGGTCTTCCACCACTCGCGCGCGACCACCCAGCTGTCGAGGACACGGCGGACCAGATAGAGCCGGTCACGCCAGACGAACTGGGCCGGCTCCCCGTCTCTGGTCCACACCTCGATCGGATCGCCATAGAGTCTGCTCAAGACGCTTCTCCCCGCGGCATCGGTCCTTATGCTGAACCACCCGGGGGAAGGCGGGTGCTATATCTCGAACATATGTTCTCAGCGCTCGAAACGCAAGTCGCCCGCCTGCCGCGCGAGGGGGTTGGCGCCGATCGAGTTGCGGATGCTGAAGGCCACGCTGCCCGCCCGGTAACGGTCGTCCGAGGTCTCGACGGGGCGGCCCTCGTGGGTGGTCGTGGTCCTGCGCTGACGCAGCAGCGGGCTGCCGCGGCGCACGCCCAGCAGCCGGGCGTCCACGGCCCCGGCGGCCACCGCGTCGATGAGGTGCTCGCCGTAGGCGAACACCAGGCCGATGGAGGCGTACAGCGCCTCGGTGACGGACTCGCAGTCGGCGGGGAGCTTCTCGACGGCGGCCGCCACCCACTCGGCGTAGACGGTGCGCTCCACAAGGACGGGCTCGCCCTCCAGCGAGCGCAGGCGCAGCACCTCCAGCACCTCCTCGCACCCGAGCCTGACCGACTCCGCGCCGCTCGCCGGGCGGCGGCACTGTTCGATCACCTGGCCGCCGAAGCGGTGGCCGTTGGCGCGGGCCCACTGGGCGAAGCTGTGCAGCTCGGCGAAGCTCTGGCTGCGCACTCTGCCGAGGACGATCCGCCGCGCCCCCTGCCGGGAGCCGACCAGCCCCTCGGCGGCCAGCACGGCCACCGCCTGACGCACGGTGCCGCGGGCCGCGCCGTAGCGCTCGGCGAGCTCCGCCTCGCTCGGGAGCTGGGAACCGACCGGATGGACGCCGGAGAGGATCTCCCTGCGCAGCTCATCGGCGATCCGTTCGTAGCGCGCCACCATTCCGCCCCTGTCCATTCACTGAAGAGCCACATTTATACGACTTACTAGGGCTCGCTTGTTTGTACAAGTTCCCCTAGATTCTTGCCACACCCCCCGGAAAATGGAGGCGTCGTGTTCACACCTCGCGCCCGCGCGGCCGGCGTTGTCGCCGCCCTCACCCTCGTCACCGCGGCGTGCGGTGCCGCCCCGAGCACCCAGACCACCCAGGCCTCGCCAGGAGGGGTGAACGCGGCCACCGCCACGTCCGCCGCCGACTTCGGCGGCTTCGACAAGCTGGTCGAGGCGGCGAAGAAGGAAGGCACGCTGCACGTCATCGCCCTGCCGCCCGACTGGGCCAACTACGGCGAGATCATCGAGAAGTTCCAGGCCACGTACGGGATCAAGATCGAGAGCGAGACGCCTGACGCGTCCAGCGCCGACGAGATCAACGCCGTCAAGACCCGCAAGGGCCAGGACCGCGCCCCCGACGTGCTCGACCTCGGCCAGTCGTTCGCGCTCAGCGGCGCCGCGGAGGGCCTGTTCGCCTCCTACAAGGTGCAGGCGTGGGACAAGATCCCCGAGGGCCAGAAGGAGGCGAACGGCCTCTGGATCAACGACTACGGCGGCTACGTCTCCATCGGCTGCGACGCCAAGAAGATCGCCACCTGCCCGACGAGCTTCGCCGACCTGCTCGAGCCCGAGTACAAGGGCAAGGTCGCGCTGAACGGCAACCCGACCAAGGCCGGCTCGGCCTTCGCCGGCGTGTTCGCCGCGGCGCTGGCCGACGGCGGCTCCTTCGACGACATCCAGCCCGGCATCGACTTCTTCAAGAAGCTGAAGGACGCCGGCAACTTCAACCCGGTCGAGACCACGCCCGCGACCATCGAGAAGGGCGAGACCCAGATCAGCATCGACTGGGACTACAACAACGCCGCCTACGCTCCCCAGATGACCGCCAAGGGCATCGACTGGCAGGTCAACATCCCGAGCGACGGCAAGTACTTCGAGATGTACGCCCAGGCCATCAACAAGGACGCCCCCCACCCGGCCGCCGCCCGCCTGTGGCAGGAGTTCCTCTACAGCCCCGAGGGCCAGAACCTCTACCTCAAGGGCTTCGCCCGCCCCGTCATGCTGCCCGCGATGACCGAGGACGGCACCGTGGACCAGGCGCTGGCCGACGCGCTGCCGCCGGTCGAGGGCACGCCGCAGTTCCCGACCACCGAGCAGGTCAACGCGGCCAAGGCCAAGGTCGCCGGCGGCTGGGACGCCGCGATCTCCGGATGAACCGGTCCCGTTCGAGGGGCTGGCTCGGCGCGCTGCCGCTGCTGGCGTTCTTCGCGCTCGTGTTCGGCGTGCCCGCCGTCGCGCTCGTCGTGGGGGCGTTCACCGTGCAGGGGCGGCCGAGCCTGACCAACGTGTCGCAGAGCCTGCAGGGCGGCTACCTCACCGCCATGATCGGCAGCGTGCGACTGTCGGCCGTGGTGGCGCTGCTCGGCGCCGTGCTCGGCACGTTCCTCGCCTACGCCATCGTGACCTCCCGCTTCGCGCTGCTGCGGGAGGCCGTGCTGACCGCCTCGGGGGTGCTGGCCAACTTCGGCGGGGTGCCGCTGGCGTTCTTCTGGATCGCCACGCTCGGCAACTCCGGCGTGGTCAGCGGGCTGATCGGGCTGCCTTCCGGCTCCCTGTACACCTTCTGGGGGTTGGTCATCGTCTACCTGTACTTCTCGGTCCCGCTGATGGTGCTGGCCATGGCGCCGGCGCTCGACGGGCTGCGGCCCCAGTGGCGGGAGGCGGCGGCCAACAACGGAGCCACGGCCTGGCACTACTGGCGCTTCGTCGCGCTGCCGGTGCTCACCCCGGCGATGCTCGGCGGGGTGGTGCTGCTGTTCGGCGGGGCCTTCTCCGCGTACGCCACCGCGAACGCCATGGTCGGCACCGTCGTCCCGCTCGTCACCCTGAAGATCGCCAGCGCGCTGACCGGCGACGTGCTGATCGGCTACGAGAACATCGCGCTCGCGCTCAGCCTCGACATGGTCGTGGTGGCCGGGATCGTGATGGCGATCTACCTGCCGCTGCAGAGGAGGACCTCCCGATGGCTGCACTGACCGGCCTGGAGCGCGTCCCCGCGCGCGCGGCCGGCCCGGCGGCCCGGCCCCGGCCGTGGCGCGTCATGGTTTTCGTGCCGGCGGCGGTGTACTTCCTGGTGCCGCTGGGCGCCTCGTTCTGGTACACCGTCTACACCCCGACCTCGGGGCTGTCGTTCTCGGCGTACGGGGAGCTGATCACGGCCGAGGGCTTCGCGCGGTCGCTGGCGCTCTCGCTCGGCCTGGCCGCCGCCACGATCGTGCTCGTCCTGCTGCTGGCGCTGCCCGCGATGCTGGCCGTACGGCTCTTCGCGCCGCGGCTGCGGCCGGTGATGGAGGTGCTGTGCACGCTGCCGCTGGTGGTGCCGCCGATCACGTTCGTCGCCGGGCTGAGCACGTCGCTGCGCGTCGGGGTCGACGTGCTGGCGCCGACGCCGTTCTGGGGCACGCTGATCGCGGTGCAGGATCCGGCGTTCCCCCTGGTGCTGGTGCTGGCGTACGTCGTGCTGGTGCTGCCGTTCGTGTACCGGTCGCTGGACGCCGGGTTGCGCACGATGGACGTGCGGACGCTGGTCGAGGCGGCCCGCAGCCTCGGGGCGTCGTGGCCGTACGTGCTGTTCCGGGTGATCGTGCCCAACCTGCGCTCGGCCCTGGCCAGCGCGTCGTTCCTGACGCTCGCCCTGGTGCTGGGCGAGTACACCGTGGCCAGCCTGCTCGGTTACGAGCCGTTCGCGGTGTGGATCGTGACCGTCTCGGGCTCCAAGGGGCAGCTCTCGGTCGCGGTGTCGATCCTCAGCCTGCTGCTCATCTGGCTGCTGCTGCTCGCCGTGTCGAGCGTCTTCGGTAGGGAGAAGAGGAAATGACCGCATCGGTGGAGTTCCGCGGGTTGCGGCGGGCGTTCGGCAAGACCGTCGCGCTCGACGGCCTGGACCTCGTCATCGAGCCAGGGGAGTTCGTCGCGCTGCTGGGCCCGTCGGGCTGCGGCAAGACCACGGCGCTGCGCTGCGTGGCCGGCTTCGAGCGGCCCGACTCGGGGGCCGTGCTGGTCGACGGCAAGGACGTCACGAACGTCCCCGCCAACAAACGGGACGCGGGCATGGTCTTCCAGTCCTACTCCCTCTTCCCCAACCTGAACGCCCGCGACAACGTGGCCTTCGGCCTGCGCGTGCGCAAGGTGCCCGCCGACGCCCGGCGCAAGAAGGCCGACGAGCTGCTCGAACTGGTCGGCCTGCCCACCCACGCCGACCGCTACCCGCACCAGCTGTCCGGCGGTCAGCAGCAGCGCGTCGCCCTGGCCCGCGCGCTCGCTCTGGAGCCGAGCGTGCTGCTGCTGGACGAGCCGCTGTCTGCGCTGGACGCGAAGGTCCGCGTGAGCCTGCGCGAGGAGATCCGCCGCCTCCAGCTCGACCTCGGCATCACCACCATCTTCGTCACCCACGACCAGGAGGAGGCCCTGTCGGTCGCCGACCGCGTGGCGGTGCTGCGCTCCGGGCGGCTGGAGCAGGTGGGCGCGCCCGCCGAGGTGTACGACCGGCCCGCGACGCCGTTCGTGGCGGAGTTCGTCGGCACCATGAACCACCTGGCCGGGCAGCTGTCCGGCGACCACGTCACGGTGCTCGGCCAGCTGCTTCCGGTGGACGGGCCCGTGCCCGCCGACCCGTCCGTGGACGTGCTCGTCCGGCCGGAGGCCGTGCAGGTCGTGCCCGACCCCGGCGGCAGGGCCGAGGTGGTGGCGGCGTCGTTCCGCGGCGCGTCCGTACGGCTGCGGCTCGCCGTGGACGGCGGCGAGGTGCTCGCCGACGTGCCCGGCCACGAGGCCGCCCGGCTCGGCGCGGGCACCCGCGTCGGCGTGCGGCTGGTCGAGCGGCCGGTGCTCGTGGCGGCCCGCACGGTGACCGCGCCCGCTCCCGTCGTGGCCGCCGATGCGGTCTGAGCCGGCCGCCCCCGACGCTGTCCTGCTGGACATGGACGGCACGCTCGTGGACACCGAGGGCCTGTGGTGGCAGGCGGCCGACGCGGTCGCCACGTCCCTCGGGCGTCCGCTCTCCCCCGCCGACACGCCGCACGTCCACGGCCGCACGATCGAGGACGTGGCGGCGTACCTGCTGCCCGACGACCTGCCCGACGACCTGCCCGACGACGCGCCTGATGGGGTCTGCGCGCTGACCGCGCGGCTCACCGACGCCTTCGCCGAGCGGCTGCGGCGGGAGCTGCCGGTGGTGCGGGGCGCGCCGGAACTGCTCGCCGGGCTCGCCGCCGCGTCGATCCCGACGGCCCTGGTCAGCGCCTCGCCCCGGAGCATCGTGGAGCTGGTGCTGCCGCGGCTCGGGCACGCGTTCGACCTGGTCATCGCGAACGAGGACACCGCGCGCGGCAAGCCGCACCCGGACCCGTACCTGGAGGCGGCCCGGCGGCTCGGCGCCGCGCCCGGGCGGTGCGTGGCCGTGGAGGACAGCCCGGCCGGGGTCGCGGCGGCCACGGCCGCGGGCTGCCGGGTGGTCGTCGTCTCGCCGCGCGAGGGTCTGCCGTCGCTGGAGCGGGTCTGCTCGGAACGGCGCGCCGACGAACGCACATAGTGCGCATTTCCGCATCGGTACGCTCCGTGTCGGTAAGCTAACGCGGCGTGAGCAGTGAACCCTCCCACATCGGGCGCTACAAGCTGCTTAGCGTGCTGGGACGAGGTGGGATGGGCACGGTCCACCTCGCCGAGGACCCCTCCGGGCAACACGTCGCCGTCAAGGTGATCAACGCGGAGCTCAGCCAGCACGAGCAGTTCCGCATGCGCTTTCGCAGGGAGGCGGACGCGGCGCAGCGGGTGCGCCGGTTCTGCACCGCCGCCGTGATCGAGGCGGCGCTCGACGGCGACCAGCTGTACGTGGTGACCGAGTACGTGCCGGGGCCCAACCTGGAGGAGGCCGTCCAGCAGTCGGGGCCGATGGGCGGCTCCAGCCTCGACGCGCTGGCGGTGAGCGTGGCCACCGCGCTG
Source organism: Nonomuraea terrae (assembly GCF_004348995.1). Lineage (GTDB taxonomy): Bacteria > Actinomycetota > Actinomycetes > Streptosporangiales > Streptosporangiaceae > Nonomuraea > Nonomuraea terrae. The sequence goes on along the minus strand of NZ_SMKQ01000077.1, from coordinate 1,395 downwards.
ACCGCCATCCACGCGGCCGGCGTCGTGCACCGGGACCTGAAGCCGTCCAACGTGCTGCTGTCACCGGTCGGGCCGCGCGTGATCGACTTCGGCATCGCGCGGGCGCTCGACACGCTCGGCGGCGTCACCGGCACCGGCGAGCTGGTCGGCACGCCCCGCTACATGGCGCCCGAGGTGCTGCGCGGCGATCCGGTCTCCCCCGCCTGCGACGTGTTCTCGTGGGGGTGCCTGGTGGCGTTCGCGGCCAGCGGGCGGGCGCCGTTCGGCGGCGAGGCGCTGCCCGCGATCGTCTACCAGGTGCTCAACACCGAGCCCGACCTGGAGGCCGTCGAGCCCGGGCTGCGGGAGCTGGTCAGGGCCGCGCTGCAGAAGGACCCGGCCCTGCGGCCCACCGCGCAGCAGCTGCTCGACGACCTCGTCGGGCGATCGGCGGCCCCGGAGCACGTCGCGCACACCGCGCAGGTGACCTGGCAGGAGGGCGGCACCGTGCCGTACTCCGCCTCGCCGGCCTCACGCCGGCGCCGCCTGTACGCGGGCCTCGCGGCCGGTGCCGCGCTCGTGCTGGCCGCGGGGGCGGGCGCCTGGGCGCTGCTGTCTCCGGACGGGCCGCCCAACCTGGGCGTCCTGTACGCCGAGGACTTCACCCAGACCTCCGGGGGCTGGGCCGGCATCTACGACCCCGAGGAGCCGGCCGGCTACGGCTACCGCACTGACGGCACCTACGGGCTCGACGTGGAGGAGGGCGACGAGGAGCGCTGGGCGCAGGCGCCGGCGCCGTTCCTCGTCGCCACGCCGCCCATGTCGCCCGTGTCGCCCGCGTCGCCCGCGTCGCCCGCGTACCCCGGCCCGCCCGACGCGCCCATGCCGACGCTGCCCGAGACCGTCGTCATCAGCGTCACCACCGAGGTCAGGAAGGCCAGCGGCATCGGTGAGTACGGCCTCTACTGCCACAGCACCAAGGAGGGGTCGTACTACGAGTTCGGCCTCGACACGACGGGCAAGGCCCGGATCCGGCGGGTCTTCGCCGGGGCGGGCGCCACGCTGGCGGAGCCCGTCCACGTGGCCGCCCTGCCCGGCAGAGTGCGGCTGACGGTGGCGTGCGAGCGGGTGGGCACGTCCATGCGGCTGACGATGTGGGTGAACGGCGAGCGGGTGCAGCAGGCGGAGGACCCGAACGGGATCGGGAACGGCTACCTCGGGATCTTCGCCCGGACCACCAATGACGGCGTCTCCCTGCTGAAGACGACATTCGACGACTTCGAGCTCCGCGGCACCCTGGAATCATGATCTCTCGGGAGTGAGACCGTGCCGCCGGAACGGGCCTTTCCCTCGGAATGACGTGAGCCGCCGCTCGGGACGCCCTCATGCAACCCGGCTCCCCTGAAGACACCCCCC
>NZ_SMKQ01000076.1 GCF_004348995.1 Nonomuraea terrae | reverse complement strand
CAGCACGGCCACCCCCGTGGCCACCCGCGCCCGCCACATCCGGCGGGGCCGTACGCGCACCGCCGTCTCCGCCTTCTCACGAACCAGCACGAAGCTCCACGGTAAGCCTCCTTTCTGAGAAGTGGATGAAGAGCGCGATCAGCACGCCTCGCTCCGCCGCCGCGCGTTTCGGCAGGGTGAGGCCACGGCGCCCGGCAGCCGGAGGACGAATCGGGCTCCCACGGGGGAGTCCTCGACCCGCAGCGTTCCCCGGTGCGCCTCGGCGATCTCCCGGGAGATCGCGAGGCCGAGCCCGCTGCCGGAGGGGTCGCGGCGGCGCGCGTCCGGCAGGCGGGTGAAGCGCTCGAAGACGCGCTCGCGGTCCTGCGGCGCGATGCCGACGCCGTCGTCGGTCACGCTCAGCATCGTGTGCCCGTCGGCGTTCGCGACGACGAGCTCGACCCGGGAACGCGCGTGCCGCTGGGCGTTGGCCAGCAGGTTCTCCACCACGCGGGCCAGCTGGACCCGCGAGCCCCGTACCCACGCGCAGGGCGGGAGGCCGACGCGGATGGGCGGCCTGGACGGGCGGGCGGCGGCCACCTGGCTCGCCAGGGCGCCCAGGTCGACCTGCTCGGGCGGCGCCGGGTCGCCTTTCCTGAGCTGGGCGAGCACGAGCAGGTCGTCGACGATCGCCTCCAGCTCGGACGACAGCGCCCTGCGGTACGTCAGGGCGGGATCGCCCGCGCCGGGCTCCGCGAGCGCGTCCTCCAGGACCGCCCGCAGCCCCGCGATCGGCCCGCGCAGCTCGTGGGCGGCGTCGTAGGCGAACCGGCGCTGCTGGGTGACCGCGCGCTCCACGCGGGAGAGCATCTCGTTGACCGCGCGGGCGAGCCGCGCGATCTCGTCGTCGCCCGGCGGCACCGGCACCCGCAGGTTCAGGGTGCGGCCGCCGATCTCGCGCATCCGCGCCCGGATGGCCTCCACCGGATGCAGCGTGCAGCCCACCACCGAGGCGATCGCCCGGGGCGCCAGCAGCAGGATCGGCACGGCGAGGGCCGCCATGACCAGCTCCAGCCGGTGCCCGGCCAGGACGGGCGGCTCGGCGAGCCCGGCGTACACGTACCGGGAGCCGGCCCCGGGCGAGACGCGGACGGCGGTCAGAAGCAGGAGCCGTCCGTCGGGCCGGCGGGCGGTGGTCTCCCTGACGCGGTCGCGGACGGTGGGCCGCAGTCCGGTCAGCGGCGGCAGGCCGACGACTGTCCGGCTGGCCGCCAGGACGAGACCCTGCGCGTCCACGATCTGGATGTGGTCGACCCTCGCCGTCACCGGGATCGTCCGCGGCGGACGCCCTTCGCGCGCCTCGGCGGCCCACCGGGCGGCGACGGCCTCGATGTCGTCGTAGAGGGCGGCTTCGGCGACCTGCCTGATCGCCATGGTGAGGCAGACGCCCGTCAGGGCCAGGCAGACGAGCACGGCCGCGCTCACCATCAGCGTGCAGCGTGCCTGGATCGACTGCGGGAGCACGCAGGTGGCCGTCACCCGGCTTCTCAGCAGACCCACGATCATGGGCCGCCTCCCGCGCTCACGGCGGCGAGCTCGGGTGGCCGGGCGGGCCGCGTGAAGGTCTCCAGCAGCGCGAGTCTCTGTTCCGACTCGCTGCCGGGCTGGGCCTGGTAGGTGACCAGATGCTGGTCGGGTGCGCTGTTGACGGACAACGCCTGGTAGTCGAGCGTGAGGTCGCCCGCCTCCCAGTGGCGGAAGCACCGCACTCCGCGGGTCCTGGGCTTGACGTCGTGGCGCGACCACAACAGGCGGAAGTCGTCGCTGCCGGAGCAGAGCTCCTCGACCAGCTCGGTCAGGCAGGGGTCCGGGTCGGTCCCCGCAGTGGCCCGCAGCTCAGCCACAGCTCGTGCATGTGCGGCACCGCGGCGTCGTCCAGCCCCAGCGCCCGTGCCACGGCGTCGAGCACCTGGTCGGAAGGGTTGCGGTGCCTGCCCTGCTCCAGCCGGGAGTAGTAGTCGGTGCTGACGGAGGCCAGCCTGGCCACCTCCACCCGCCGCAGCCCGCGTCTGCCGCGGCGGCCCGGTGGTCTCAGCCCGACATCCTCAGCGCGTACCGCTTCGCGATGGGCGCGAAGAAAGTCCCCTAGCTGATTGTCGTCCATAAAGACACGCTATGACCACATATATACGTTTAATCCGGTTTTATCCCGACACGCGATACCTAGACATGAAGTGCAATAGTTCTCGGCCCCGGTATGAATCTACAATGTAAAGGCGCTGGTTCTGTTAACAACGTTCGTGGTCAATACAGCTAGTGGACGGAGAAACCCCCGTCCACGAAGAGCATCTGCCCGGTGACGAACGCGGACGCGTCGCTCGCCAGGAACACCGCCGCGCCCACGAAGTCCTCCGGCACGCCGTTGCGCTTGGCCATGTGCCGGGCGGCCATCGCGTCGACGCGGCCGGGCACGGCCTGCGCGGGCGCGGTCAGCGGGGTGAGCACGAACCCGGGCATGATCGTGTTGACGCACACCCCCCGGGCCGACCACGCCTCGGCCTGCGACCGGGTCAGCCCGGCCACCGCCGCCTTGGCGGCGCCGTAGACGCCGCTGTCGCCGAACGCGCTGATCGACTGCTGCGAGCCGACGTTGATGATGCGGCCCCACTCGCGCGCCGCCATCCGGGGCCCGTGGTGCCGCCCCAGCAGGTACGGCGCCGTCAGGTTCACGGCCAGCGTGCGCTCGTAGTCGTCGTCGGTGAGCTCGGCCATCGGCTTGCGGATGTTGTTGCCCGCGTCGTTGACCAGGATGTCGATCTCACCGGCCGTCTCGCACACCCGCCGGACGTCGTCGCGCACGCCGAGGTCGGCGCTGATCCGGGAGGCGGTGACGCCGTGCCCGCGCAGCCGGGCCACCGCCTCGTCCAGCTCGGCCGGCCGGCGGGCGACGAGCACGACCTCGGCGCCGGCCCGGCCGATCGCCTCCGCCATGGCGTACCCGATGCCGGAGCTGCCCCCGGTCACCAGTGCGCGCCGGCCCCGCAGGGAGAACAGTGCAGACAGATACTCCGACATGGCCCGCCAACATAGCAGCCCGCGCAGTGGCTAGATCCGCACGGTGAAGGTGTGGGTGCCGGAGCCGACCTCCGTGGCGGGCTCGCCGGAGAACGGCAGGTCCACCTCGGCCACCGTCCCCGGCGGGACGGTCGCCGTGAGGGTGAAGGTGTCCCCGGTACGGTGCCAGGCCACCGACGCCGGCCCGTACGGCGTGCGCAGCTCGGCCGAGGCGTGTGTGAGGTCGCCGCCCGGCCGGGGCGCGACGCGCAGGCGGCGGTAGCCGGGCGCGGCCGGGGCCAGCCCGGCCACGGTGCGGTGCAGGAAGTCGGCGACCGCCCCGAGCGCGTAATGGTTGAACGACGTCATCTCGCCTGGGTTGACGCTGCCGTCCGGCAGCAGGCTGTCCCAGCGTTCCCAGATGGTGGTCGCCCCCATGGTGACCGGGTACAGCCACGACGGGCACTCGCGCCGCAGCAGCAGCCGGTAGGCGGTGTCGTACGCGCCCACCGAGGCCAGCGCGTCCATGACGAGCGGGGTGCCGACGAAGCCGGTGCCGATGCGGTGGTCGTCGTGGGCGACCAGCTCGGCCAGCCGGCGCCCGGCCCGCTCGCGCTGTTCGGGCTTGTCCAGCAGCCCGAACTCCAGCGCGAGGGCGTAGGCGGTCTGGGTGTCGCAGGCCAGCCGCCCCGACGGCGTGACGAACTCGCCGCGGAACGCCTCCCGCACGGCCGAGGCGAGCGCCGCGTACCGCTCGGCGTCGTCGTCGCGGCCCAGCACGCGCGCGGCCTCGGAGACGAGGTGCGCCGTCCAGGCGTGGTAGGCGGTGGCGACGAGCGCCGGATCCGTACGCGCCTTGCCCGGCTGGTCCGGCGGCGCGGCCGGGTCCAGCCAGTCGCCGAACTGGAAACCGGTGTCCCACAGATGCGACTCGCCGGCCAGGGCCGCGATTTCGTTCACCCAGGCGGTCATGGCGGCGTACTGCGCCTCCAGGATGCCGATGTCGCCGAAGCGCTGGTAGAGCACCCACGGTACGATCACCGCGGCGTCGCCCCACGCGGCGGCCGGCACCGGCTCGCGGCCGAGCACGCCGACCCACGGCACGAAGAACGGCACCGTGCCGTACGCGGCCTGCTCCGCCGACAGGTCCGACAGCCAGGACGCCAGCGGGCCGGCGCAGTCGTACAGGAAGGACGCGGTGGGGGCGAAGACCTGGATGTCGCCCGTCCAGCCCAGCCGCTCGTCGCGCTGCGGGCAGTCGGTGGGCACGTCGGCGTAGTTGCCGCGCATGCTCCACACGGCGTTGTCGTGCAGCCGGTTGAGCAGCGGGTCGGAGCTGGTGAACGTGCCGGTGCGGGCCATGTCGGTGTGGCAGACCACCGCCTGCACATCGGCGGGGTCGAACGGGCCGGGCCAGCCGGAGATCTCCGCGTAGCGGAAGCCGTGCAGTGTGAAGCGCGGCTCCCACTCCTCGGGCTCGGCGTCGCCCCGCAACGTGTACCGGTCGAGGGCGTCGGCCTGGCGCAGCGGCCGCAGCGCCAGGGCGCCGTCTTCGAGCACCTCGGCGTGGCGCAGCGTGACGGTCCGCCCGGCCGGGCCCTGGACGCGGATGCGCAGGCGGCCGGCGATGTTCTGGCCGAAGTCCACGATGGTCTCGCCGCCGGGGCCGGTCAGCACCTCGACGGGATCGAGCGCCTCCACCCGGCGCACCGGCGGCCCCGTGGGGGCGGCCAGCAGGGCCGGGTCGTGGTTGAGCGCGTCGGCGGGCAGCCAGCCGGCGTCGTCGAAGCCCGGCCGCGACCAGCCGGCGGGCAGCAGGCGGGCGTCGTGCTTCTCGCCGTCGTACAGGCTCGCGGCCGTGACCGGACCGGGCGCGCAGCGCCAGTCGCCGTCGGTGACGATCACGTCGGTGCCGCCGTCGGCGTAGGTGACCTCCAGCTGCGCGATGAGCGCCGTACGGTCGCCGTAGACGCCGGTGACGCCGCCGTTGAAGCCCAGCCGGCCGCGCCACCAGCCGTCGGCGAGGGTGGCGCCGATGGCGTTGCCGCCCTCGCCCAGCAGGGCCGTCACATCGTGCGTGCGGTAACGCAGGCGGTGATGGTAGCTGGTCCAGCCGGGCGCGAGCACCTCGTCGCCGACGACCCGGCCGTTGATCTCGGTCTCGTGCACGCCGTGCGCGGTGACGTACAGACGGGCGGAGGCGACGGGACCGCGCAGCGTGAACTCGCGGCGCAGCAGCAGCGCGGGCCCGTCGGGCGGGCCGAGCAGCTCCACCGGCGGCGCGGCGGCCCGCGCCCGCCACCCGGACGGCTCCAGGATCCCGGCCTCGGCCCACGACCAGGCGCTCCAGCCGCTGAGCGAGCCGTCGGCGCCGTGCACCCGCACCCGCGCCCCGCGCCGCTCCCGCGCCGCCAGCGGAGTCCCCGGCCAGGCCACGAGCACGGACTCACCGGACTCGACGCGCCCGGTGGCGGTGCCGTCGCTGAGCTCGATCTCATAGGCGACCTGCCGCCAGCCGGGCAGATCGGCGCTGACGACCCACGACAGCCGCGGCTCGGGTTCACCGATGCCCAGGGCGTCGCGGTGGTGTTCGAAGGTGACCGGTTCGACGGTGAGAGAGGTCATGTCATCCCTTGATGGCTCCGGCGGTCATGCCGGCGACGATCTTGCGGTTGAAGAAGACGAACAGCAGCAGCGGCGGGATCGTGATCAGGACGATGTCCATGAACAGCAGGTTCCACTGGGTGCTGTACTGGCTCTGGAAGTTGTAGAGGGTGACCTGCACGGTGGCGTTGTCGTCGCCGGGCAGGAAGTACAGCGGGTTGACGAAGTCGTTGAAGACGGTGACCGAGCTGGTCAGGATGACGGTGACGGTGACCGGCCGCAGCAGCGGGAAGATCACCCGGAAGAACAGCCGCAGCCCGCCGCAGCCGTCGATCATGGCGGCCTCGTCCAGCTCGCGCGGGATGGCCGCGATGAACGCCCGGAACAACAGCACCGCGTACGACAGGTTGAAGGCGACCTCCACCAGGATCAGCCCCGGCATGGTCTTGAACAGGCCGAGCGCCTGCAGCAACCAGATCGTGGGCACGATCGCCGGCGGGATGATCAGCCCCGACAGCACGAGGAAGTTGGCCAGCGTCCCGACCCGGCCGGCGCGGCGCTGCAGCACGAACGCGGCCATCGCGCCGAAGACCACGATCAGCGCGACCGAGCCGACGGTCAGGATCGTGGAGTTGACGTACGCGCGCAGCAGCACGTAGTCGCGCGCCTGGATGACGGCCGTGAAGTTCTCCACGATCGGCCAGCTGGTGGGCCAGGCGAAGTCGAGGTCCTGCGCCTGCGACTCGTCCTTGACCGCGGTCAGCAGCATGAACGAGAACGGCACCAGGAAGACGGCGGTGGCCACGACCAGGGCGGTCAGCTCGCCGCCGGCCCTGCGCAAGGCTCTCATGGCGTTGCCTGCCTCCTGCCGAGAAACCAGTTGAGCGGGACGACGATGGCCGTGACGACGACGAACAGGATGACGTTCCCGGCGGTGGACAGCCCGAAGAAGCCGGCCTGGTACTGCTTGTAGATGATCGAGGCGATGGTGTCGCTGGTGAAGCCGGGACCGCCGCGCGTCATCGTCCAGATGAGGTCGAACGACCGCAGGCCGCCGATGAACGACAGGATGATCACCGAGTAGGTGGCCGGCCAGCTCAGCGGCATGGTCACGTGCCGGAAGCGGTGCCAGGCGCCGCCCCCGTCGACGGCGACGGCCTGGTAGTACTCCTGCGGGATCGACAGGATGCCGGCGATGTAGATCACGGTGGCGATGCCGACGCCCTTCCACACGTCCACGATGGCCACCGACAGCAGCGCCGTGGTGGCGTCGCCGAGCCAGTCGGGCCCGTCGACGCCGACCAGCGCGAGCGCCCGGTTGACCAGCCCCGTGTCGGGCCGCAGCAGTGCGGTGAAGGTGAAGCCGACCGCCACGGTGGAGACCAGCACGGGGAAGAAGACGACCGAGCGCAGGAACCCGCGCAGCCGCAGCCGCGAGGTGAGCAGCACGCCGAGCAGCAGCCCCAGCACCACCTTCAGGCCGCTGGTGACGACCGCGTAGACGAGGGTGTTGGTGAAGCCGATGCGCAGGTTCTGCTCGGCGAAGAAGTCGCGGAAGTTCTGCAGGCCGACGAACTCGCTGTCGAACAGCGTCCAGCGGGTCAGCGCGAAGTAGAACGCCATCACCGTCGGCACGCCGAAGATCACCACGTAGACGACCGCGGCCGGCAGGTACAGCGCGTACGGGTAGGCCGAGCGCTGCCGTCCGCGAGCGGTGCGGTCGCGCCGGCGCTCGGGTGCGCGGCCGGGCCCGGTGCGGGGCCCGGCGTCCTGCCTGGTCACCACCCCGCGAGCCCCAGTTGCCTGGCCTGCTTCTCGACGTCCTGGTCGTACTGGGCGGCGCCCTCGGCGGGCGGTGTCAGGCCCGAGCCGACGGCGACGGTGATCTGCTCCAGCGACGGGCCCTTGACAGGGGAGAGGAACTCCAGGGCGGGCGCGGTGGCGCCGTCGTCGATGTAGGTCTGCAGGTCCTTGGCGGCCTGGATGGCGTCGTCGGGCAGCGTGGCGTCCTTGATCCGGTACGGCCCGGCCGGCTGGACGGCCTTGGTGATCGCGTCGGCGGCGGCCGGGGTCGCGACGAAGGCCAGGAACTTCTTGGCGGTCTCGAGGTTCTCGGTGTTCTTCGGGATGTAGAGCGCCCCCGGTTCCCAGATGGTGGCGCCGTGCTTGGCCGGGTCGTTGCCGGGGATGCCGAAGAAGCCGATGTCGGTCGCGGCCTGCGGCGTCTCGCTCACCATCGGCGGCAGCTGGGCGCTGAGCATCGGGTAGTGCGCGCCCTTGCCCTCGACCAGCAGTTTCATGCCCTGGTCGACGGTGGCGGAGCCGAAGCCCTCGTTCAGGTGGCCCTTGGCGTGCACCTCGGCGAGATGCTCGAACCCGCCTCTGGCCGCGGGTGTGGTGGCGAACTTGGCCTTGTTGGCGGTGTAGTCCTGGGCGAAGGTGGGGGCGGCGGCCTGGACGTTGTAGAAGTCGCCCAGCACGAACAGCTGCGAGGTCCAGGTCTCCCTGAAGGTGGCGATGACCGGGGTGATCCCGGCCGCCTTGATCTTGTCGTTGTTGGCCATGAACTCGGCCCAGGTCTTGGGCGTCTGCAGGCCGAGCCGCTCGTAGACCTTGCGGTTGTAGAGGATGCCGCCGCCCATGGCGCTGCCGGCCGGGACGCCGTACGCCTTGCCGCCCTGGGAGACCACGTTCAGGAAGTCCTCCTGCACGTTGGCGAGCACCGGGTCGCCGGTGAGGTCGACGAGGGTCTGGGCGGGGTTGAGCGCCTGGAGGAGCGAGCCGGAGTTGTACCAGAACACATCCGACATGTCGCCCGTCGAGAGCCGAGTCTTGACGATGTTGTCGCCCTCGCTGCCGCCGGGCCGCGTCTCCGTCTCGATCGTGATGTTCGGGTTGGCCTGCATGAACGCGTCCGTCAGCGCCTTGGCCGTGTCGAGGGAGGCCGGGCTGTTGTCGACGAGGAAGGACAGCGTCGTGGTGCCGTCGTCCGCGGCCGGCTCGGAGCCGGAGCCGCAGGAGGTCAGGGCGACGGCCAGCGCCGCGGCGAGCATGCGATGAGAGGTCTTCACGACACCCCTCCAGGTCCGGTTGAATCGTTTTAAGAGCCCCCGGTGCTAGTTAACGTAAGTGTCACCGTACTGACGCGTCAAGGCTTGGATTGGGGAACGATTCCCAACCGTGATGCAGCGACTGTGCGGTGTTCTGTCATGCCGATTCGGGTAACGTTACCCACGCGTTCGCGCCGGTCCGAGCGCGTGTCCAGGGAGAGGCAGAGGCGATGAGCACGCGGCAGCGGCGGCGCGTGACGATCGCCGACGTGGCACGCCACGCGGGGGTCTCCACCACGGCGGTGTCGAAGGTGTTGCGCAGCGCCTACGGCGTCAGCCCCGCGATGCGCGACCGGGTCAGGGCGGCGATCGACGAGCTCGGCTACCGGCCGCGCGCGGCGGCCCGCGCGATGCGCGGGCGCACGTACACGATCGGGGTGCTGCTGCCGGACCTGCGCAATCCGTTCTTCCCCGACATCCTGGACGGCCTGTACGAGCAGCTCGCCGCCACCGACTACCAGGCGATCATCGTGACCGGCGGGCCGGACGCCAAGGCCGAGTCGCGGGCGATCGACGCGCTGGTGGACCGGCAGGTCGACGGCCTGCTCATGGTGGCGCCGCGGGTGGCGCGGGCCCGGCTGGAGGAGGTGGCGGGCCAGGTGCCGGCGGTGGTGCTGGGCCTGCACGAGAAGTCGGCGCGCTACGACACGGTGCTGGACGACGACGAGGTCGGGGCGGAGCTGGTGGTGGGCCATCTGATCGGCCTGGGCCACCGCCGCATCGCGCACATCGGCCAGCGCGCCGTCGGGCGCGGCAGGGCGGCGGCGACGCTGCACGAGATCAGGGCGGCCACCTACGCGCGGGTGATGCGCGAGCAGGGCCTGGAGGGCGAGATCGCGGTGGCGCTGACCTCCTACAGTGAGGAGGGCGGCTACCAGGGGGCGCGTGAGCTGCTGGCCCGCTCGCCGCGCCCGACGGCGATCTTCGCGGGCGCCGACCAGGCCGCGTTCGGCGCGCTGACGGCGCTGCACGAGGCGGGCCTTTCTGTGCCGGCGGACGTGTCGCTGGCCGGTTACGACAACACGCGCCTGGCGGGGCTGTCGCAGATCTCGCTCACCAGCGTCGACCAGGACGGCGGCGTGATGGGCCGCACGGCTGGCCGGCTGCTGCTGGAACGCGTCGAAGGCAGGAGGAGCGCGGTGCGTTTCTCGGTGACGCCGACGCTGGTGCCGCGCCGCTCGACCGCCCCGCCGCCGGATTCCGTGGCCTGACACCGCGCCTGACACCGGGGTTTGCGCGCGAAGACGGGAGGGGAGTACTCTCGGACACCCTCATCGCAAGAAGAGCCCTTCACAGACCTCTCCGACAGGAGTATACCACGGAATGGCTAATCGGCAAGATGGTCTCGCGGAAGCCCTTGACAGCGAACAGCGCACCGTGTCGTGGCTCTACGGCCTGCTCGACGCCGCGCGGGAGCGGGCCGAGCGCTCCCTGCGCCAGGTGTACGCCGGCGGAGGCGCGGTGGCCGGCCGCCAGGCGCGGGTCGAGCGCGAGGTGTCGGCGGGCGAGCAGGCGCGGCGGCTGGCGCAGCTCAACGCGGTCGAGCGGGGGCTGTGCTTCGGCCGCATCGACCACGGCTCCGGACAGAACGTCTACATCGGCAGGATCGGGCTGCGCGACGAGCACCACGAGTCGGTGCTGATCGACTGGCGGGCGCCGGCGGCGCGGCCGTTCTACGTGGCCACGGCCACCGACCCGGACGGGCTGGTGCGCCGCCGCCATCTGCACCTGAAGGACCGTCGCGTGGTCGGCATCGACGACGAGGTGTTCGACCTCGACGGGATGAGCGAGGGCGACCGGCGCGCGCTGGTGGGCGAGGCCGCGCTCCTGGCGGCGCTGCGCCGGGGCCGTACGGGGCGGATGGGCGACGTGGTGGCCACCATCCAGACCGAGCAGGACCGGGTGATCCGCTCCTCGCTGCAGGGCGCCCTGGTGGTGCAGGGCGGGCCGGGCACCGGCAAGACGGTGGCGGCGCTGCACCGGGCGGCGTACCTGCTCTACACCCACCGCGACACGCTGGAGCGGCGCGGGGTGCTGGTGGTGGGTCCCAACGCGATGTTCCTGCGCTACATCGGCCAGGTGCTGCCGGCGCTGGGCGAGACGCAGGTGGTGATGACCACGGTGGGCGAGATGTTCCCGGGCGTCCGGGCGGTGGCGGACGACGCCCCGGCCGCGGCGGTGGTCAAGGGCGACCTGCGGATGGCCGAGGTGGTCGCCGGGGCCGTGCGGGAGCGCCAGCGGGTGGCCGGCGGCGAGCTGGTCGTGGAGCTCGACGGGTTGCGGCTGCGGGTGCCGCACGAGACGTGCGCGCGGCTGCGCGAGCGGGCGCGGGCGGTGCGGCTGCCGCACAACATGGCCCGCAAGTTGTACGTCACCGAGCTCCTCAAGGAGCTGGCGAAGGCCGAGGCGCGGGCGCTGGAGGAGTCGCTGCACATCGACGAGCTGGAGGTGGACGACCCGGAGCTGACCGAGCCGCTCGACCTGGAGGGCGACCTCGACGAGCTGGACATCGAGCTGGCCTCGCGGCGGTTGTGGGAGGAGCCGGAGGTGCGGCGCGCGGTCGACGGGCTGTGGCCTGAGCTGACTCCGCAGCGGCTGGTCTCGGAGCTGCTCGCCTCGCCGCGGACGCTGGCCGCGGTGGCGCCGCAGGGGCTGGCCTGGCAGGAGCTGGTGCGCCCGGTGGAGGCCCCCTGGACGGTGGGCGACGTTCCCCTTCTGGACGAGGCGGCCGAGCTGCTCGGCGAGGACGATTCGGCGCGCCGGGTGGCGGCCCGCGTGGCGGTGGAGGAGCTGGCCGAGCGGGAGCTGTACGCGCGCGAGGTGCTGACCTCGACGGGCGTGGCCGAGGAGGGCGTCTTCGAGCGCGCCGACGTGCTGGCCGAGCGGCACGCCGACGACGGCGCCGGGCTGACGACGGCCGACCGGGCGGCGGCCGACCGCACGTGGGCGTACGGGCACGTGATCGTGGACGAGGCGCAGGAGTTGTCGCCGATGGCGTGGCGGATGGTGATGCGGCGGGTCCCGGCCAAGTCGCTGACCGTGGTGGGCGACCTGGCTCAGACGGGGGCGGCGGCGGGCGCGCGCTCATGGGGGGAGATGCTGGACCCGTACCTGGAGGGGCGCTGGCGGGAGGAGCGGCTGCTGGTGAACTACCGCACGCCGGCGGAGATCATGCGGGTGGCGGCCGACGTGCTGCGTGCGTTCGCGCCGGAGCAGGAGCCCCCGGTGTCGGTACGCGAGGGCGAGGCGGAGCCGCGGGCGGTGCGCCTGCCGGTGTCCGGGCTGCCGGACCTGGTGGCGCGGGAGCTGGCGGACATCGGCGAGGGCCGGCTCGGTGTGGTGACGCCGGACGCGCGGCGCGCGGAGGTGGCCCGGCTGTTCCCGGACGGCGACCTGGACGCGCCGGTGGTGGTGCTGACGGTGACGCAGGCCAAGGGGCTGGAGTTCGACGCGGTCGTGGTGGTGGACCCGGCGGGCATCCTGGCCCAGTCGGAGCAGGGCGGCCGTGACCTGTACGTGGCGGTGACGCGGGCGACGCGGCGGCTGACGGTGGTGCACGAGGGCGAGCTTCCGCCGGTGCTGTCCCGCCTCGGCTAGAAATCTACAATGTAAAGGCGCCGGGCCGGGACGGTGATCATCGTCCCGGCGTTCAGAAACTCCTCAACGAGGGGGAGTCCGCCTGGGCGAGGTCCTCGGCCACGGCCTGCACGGTGCGGGTGACGTGCTCGAGGGCGCGCAGGGTCTCGGTGTCGAGGTGGTCCATGATGCGGCGGTAGTGTTCGATGCCGGTGTCGTTGATCTCCTCCATGAGGGCGACGCCGTCCGGGGTGAGCTCGACGCGGCGCACGCGGCGGTCGTGCGGGTCCTCGTGCCGGCTGACGAGGCCCTGGGTCACCAGGCGGTCGACGATGCCGGTGACGGTGCCGAGCCCCACGCCGAGACCGTGGGCGAGGTCCTGTCCGGAGGCGGAGCCGTTCACCGCCAGGATCATGAGGACCTTGAGCTGCCTCATGGTGAGGTGGGAGCGGAACAGGGGAGACGGGTGCCGGGCCAGCAGCCGCCCCAGATCCCGCTGGGTCTCGGTGATCCGGCGGATCAGGTCTTCGCGTTCGTCGTTCACGCTCACCTCTCGCTTCCTGAGAAGGTTATCAGGATGTCTTGAGGCGTCTAAATATTCGCATTAGGCGAAGTGTTAGTCTTGGGCGAACCTTGGAGGGGGCCTATGACCGCACTTGCCCGGTTGAGCCTGGTCAACCGCAGCCTTGTGATCTTGTTGGCGGTGGTGCTCAGCGCGTTCGGCGCGTTCACGATCCCGCAGCTGAAGCAGCAGTTGCTGCCGTCGTTGTCGTTTCCCGGCGCTTTCGTGATCGCCCCGTATCTCGGGGCCTCGCCCGAGATCGTGGAGGAGCAGGTCACCGAGCCTATCGAGGACTCCTTCCAGGGTCTCGACGGCATGGAGCAGATGACCTCGACCTCGCGTGAGGGCATGGCTCAGATCCAGGTGGCCTTCGAGTACGGCACCGACATCGACGCGGCGCTGAACGAGATGCAGCAGGCCGTCGGCCGGCTGCAGCTGCCGGACGGGGTCGACCCGCAGGTGGTGGCGGGCAGCACCGACGACCTCCCGGTGATGGTGCTGGCGGTGGGCGACGGCGGCGACGAGCGGGCCATGGCCGACAAGCTGCGCCAGATCGTGGTGCCGGAGCTGCAGAGCGTGGAGGGCGTGCGGGAGGCGTCGGTCACGGGCACCCGCGACGAGGTCGTCACGATCGAGCCGGACGCGGGGAAGATGGCGCTGGCGGGGGTGTCGGCGGCGCAGATCCCGGAGGTGCTGCGGGCCAACGGCACGCCGGTGCCGGCGGGCACGCTGATCTCGGACGAGAAGTCGCTGACGGTGCAGGTCGGCGCGCGGGTCGACACCCTGAGCAAGCTGAAGAACCTGTACCTGACGCCGGCCCCGCAGGCGGCCGTGCCGCCGCAGGCCCAGCCGCAGACCGGTCAGCCTGGCCAGCCTCAGGCCGGTCAGGCGCAGGCGGGCCGGCCGGGGCAGCCCGGGCTGGGGCAGGCCGCGCCGCGGGCCCCGAAGCCGGTCAAGCTGGGTGACGTCGCGACGGTCACCCGCGGGCTGGCCGATCCGACGACGATCACCCGTACGGACGGCAAGACGAGCCTCGGCGTGTCGGTGACGATGGTGCCCGACGGCAACGCGGTCGCGATCTCCCATGACATCCGCGAGAAGCTGCCCGACCTGACCAAGGAGCTGGGCGACTCCTCGGACACGGCGGTGTCGGTGGTGTTCGACCAGGCGCCGTACGTGGAGCAGTCGATCGAGAGCCTGACCACCGAGGGCGTGCTGGGCCTGGTGTTCGCGGTCCTGGTCATCCTGGTGTTCCTGCTGTCGGTGCGCTCGACGCTGGTGACGGCGGTGTCGATCCCGCTGTCGGTGGTGATCGCGCTGATCGTGTTGTGGGCGGGCGACTACTCGCTCAACATGTTGACGCTGGGCGCGCTGACGATCGCCGTGGGCCGCGTCGTGGACGACTCGATCGTGGTGCTGGAGAACATCAAACGGCATCTGGAATACGGCGAGGCCAAGATGCAGGCGATCCTGACGGCCGTGCGGGAGGTGTCGGGCGCGGTGACCGCGTCGACGCTGACGACGGTGGCGGTGTTCCTGCCGATCGCGCTGGTGGGCGGCATGGTGGGCGAGCTGTTCAGCCCGTTCGCGATCACGGTGACGGTGGCGCTGCTGGCCTCGCTGGTGGTGTCGCTGACGGTGGTGCCGGTGCTGGCGTTCTGGTTCCTGAAGGCGCCGGTGCTGACGCCGGAGGAGGCGCGGCGTCGGCGCGAGGAGGCCGAGGCCAAGGAACGGCGCTCGCCGTTGCAGCGGGCGTACCTGCCGGTGCTGCGGTTCGCCACGCGGTTCAAGCTGGTGACGGTGCTGATCGGGGTGGCGGTGTTCGTCGCCACGATGGGCATCGCGGGCAGCCTGCAGACCAACTTCCTGGACGCCGCCGGGCAGAACACGTTGTCGCTGTCGCAGCGCATGCCGGTCGGCACGGATCTGGAGACCACCGACAAGGCCGCCAAGAAGGTCGAGGACGTGCTGGCCGACCTGGACAGCGTCGAGACGTACCAGGTGAACGTCGGCGGCGGCAACGCCCTGCAGGGCGGGGGCGGCGGCAGCTCCGACCGGGCGTCGTTCTCGGTGACGCTCAAGGAGGACGCCGACGCCGTCCAGGCCGAGCAGGAGCTGCGCGAACGGGTCGAGGACCTGTCGGGGGTCGGCGAGGTGACCGTGGGCGGGGCCGGCGGCGCCGGGTTCGCCGCGGACACCATCGACGTGATCGTGCAGGCGCCGGACATCGAGGCGCTGCGCGAGGCCACCGACGCGGTCGAGTCCGCGATGCGGGACGTGCCGGAGCTGCGCGACCTGTCGTCCAACCTGGAGACCAGCGCGCCGCGGGTGGAGGTCGTGGTCGACCGGCAGAAGGCCGCCGCGCGCGGGCTGTCGGAGGCACAGGTCGGCCAGGCGGTCGCGCAGGCCTTCCGCGGCGCCCCGCTGGGCCAGATGACGCTGGACGGCCGGTCGAGCGATCTGGTGCTGCGCGGCGCGGACGCGCCGGACGACCTCGAGGCGATCGAGGACATGAAGCTGCCCACGGCCGGCGGTCTGGTGACGCTGTCGTCGGTGGCGGACGTGCGCCAGGTGGACGGCCCGACGCAGGTGACGCGGATCGATGGTGAACGTTCGGCGACGGTGTCGGCCAAGGCGGA
Organism: Nonomuraea terrae; assembly: GCF_004348995.1. Taxonomy (GTDB): domain Bacteria; phylum Actinomycetota; class Actinomycetes; order Streptosporangiales; family Streptosporangiaceae; genus Nonomuraea; species Nonomuraea terrae. Next base: position 20,317 of record NZ_SMKQ01000076.1, on the reverse strand, counting down.
CGCCGCCGACCTGGGCGCGGTGACGCAGCAGCTGCGCGAGAAGCTGGACGCGCTGTCGCTGGGCGCCGGTGCCTCCTACGCGATCGGCGGTGTGTCGGCCGATCAGGAGGAGGCGTTCGCGGACCTCGGCATGGCGATGCTGGCGGCGATCGCGATCGTGTTCCTCATCATGGTGGCGACCTTCCACAGCATCGTGCAGCCGGTGATCCTGCTGGTGTCGATCCCGTTCGCGGCGACCGGCGCGATCGGGCTGCTGGTGCTCACCGACACCGCGCTGGGCGTGCCGGCGCTGATCGGCATGCTGATGCTGATCGGCATCGTGGTGACGAACGCGATCGTGCTGATCGACCTCATCAACCAGTACCGCGACCAGGGCATGGGCGTGATCGAGGCGGTGATCGAGGGCGGCCGGCAACGGCTGCGGCCGATCCTGATGACGGCGATCGCCACGATCTGCGCGCTGACGCCGATGGCGCTGGGCGTGACCGGGCACGGCGGGTTCATCTCGCAGCCGCTGGCGATCGTGGTGATCGGCGGCCTGATCTCCTCCACGATCCTGACCCTGGTGCTGGTGCCGACCCTGTACGTCGCGGTGACCCGCAAGCGTGACCGCGGCCCCCGCCCGCCGCACGGCGTGGAGCAGAACAAGCCGGCCGAGCCCGACAAGCAGAACCTGGCGGGCCAGCCGGTGTGACCGCCGGTGCCCGGCGGGGCCTCCTCCCCGCCGGGCACTCGGCTTCAGCGGTTGTAGCGCGCCACCGTGATCTTGTCGATCACCGGGGCGTACTGGGAGCGCAGGAGCACTCCCGGGAACGTCTGCGACGCGTACGTCTCGCCGTCGAAGTTCGGTAGTTCCTCGCTGGAGAACCGGACCGTGTTGTCTCCCTTCTTCAGCTTCACCGGGACGGTGAGCTCCCAGAAGTTGTTCTCGTGGAACGTGTGGGGGAACAGCACGCGCTGCGGGGCGGCGCCGTTCACCGAGATGTCGGCGTGCCGGGCCAGCGGGTCGGGGTTGTAGTGCGTGGCGGGCGACTGCTCGGGGTTGGAGTAGCGGACCCGCATCGCGTAGGTGCCGGGAGCGTCCGCCCGCACGGTGAAGGTCAGCGTGTTGGCGTTGCCGGGCGGGCCGCCGATCCCGGTGACCGCGGCCTTCCCGCCGGCCAGGGACAGCGGTGCGGCCTTCGCCGTGCCCGCGAGCCGGGCCGACTCCGCCTCGTAGACGGTGGCCGGCAGCGCGTCGGGAGCGGGGCGCACGTCGAGGCGGTCGACGAGCGTCGTGGCGGAACGGCCGGTCACCGTGACCTTGTTGACTCCGCCGGACAGGGACACCGTCGCGGTGGCGTCGCCGCGCCGGGCGTCGTCCAGCACCTCCAGGCCGTTGACGGCCACCTTCGCCTTGCCTGAGCCGAACAGCTTGAGGTCCAGGACGGCGGCGGCGTCCTCGGCTGAATAGACCCAGAACGTCACCGACGCGCCCTGGGAGACCGCCGCGGCACCCGAGCCGGAGATCCCGGCGCCCTGGACGTCGTACGCCGCCCGGGTTCCGCGCAGTTCGGCCAGTTCGCCCTCGTACGTCGCGGTCGCCGCCACCGGGTTCGGCAGCGACAGGCGGATGCGGTCGACGATCGCGTCGCCCTTGGTGGCCTTGCCGCCGTCGAGGCTGCGCGCGGCCAGGGAGATGACGTGCTTGCCGGCCGTGAGCTCCACGGTGGTGTCGGCGTGGTCCCACACCACCCACTTGTAGCCGAGGGGCAGGAACAGCTCCTGCTCCGCGCCCCCGTCCACGCGGACGAAGACGTTGGTCGGTCCCTGCTCGCGTACCCCGTCGAAGGTGTTGAGCGAGTTGGCGAAGACGCTCAGGTCGTAGCGGCCACTCTTCGGCACCTCGACGGTGAAGTCGAGCACGCCGTCGGAGCCGGTGCGCAGCCCTCCGACGTCGTAGCGGCCGGAGGTGTAGAACTTCGACACGTCCGAGGGCGAGCCCTCAGGTCCGTTGCGGCTGTAGCCGCCGCCGGTGTACTTCGCGTCCTCCGCCTCGTACGACCGCTCCCACAGCTGCGGCGGGGACACCGTCACGGTGCCCGTCCCGGCGGGGGACAGGACGATCTCGTACGCCGACGATTCCTCCAGTCTCGGCAGGTCGGCGGCGCCGAAGTCGAAGACCACGGCGCCGTTCTCGACGGTGACGTCGCGCTCGGCGATGATCTCCGGCTGTGGTGAGTCGCCGATCTGCCCCGTCCACGGGATCTCGCGGATCCAGGCGTGCACCTTGGGGCCGAGGACGTTCGCCGGGACGTTCTCGAAGCGGATGTGCCCGGCGCCGCTCGCGCCGCCGAAGATGGCGCGGGCCTGCTTCTTGGCGGGATCGAGAGTCGCGACCGCCTGGAGGGTGTAGTTCTGGCCCGGGTACGGCGGCGTGACCTGGACGGTGTGGCCGGACATCTGGCCGTAGGCGTGCAGCAGCCACCACTGGCCGTTGCCCCGGTTGGCCTGCACGGCGGAGTCCGACAGGTTGCCGTCGATGTTCCAGTACGCGATGTCGGCGTCCACCTTCGACTCCTCGATGGCCGACACCCACTGGATCATCTGGCCGGGCACGGAGGTGTGGTAGTTGAAGGCGTACTCGTTGACGTTGATCGGCAGTTTCATGCCCGCGTACCGCGTGCCGGCGAAGACGTCGGCCTCCATCTCGCGGTAGCGCTTCACGCTCGTACGCACCTGCTCGGGATGGCTGAGCTCGTGCCAGGTCATCACGTCGGGCACGGTGTCCGCCTCGACCACGTGCTCGAGGTAGCCCTTGACCTGGGAGTACAGCACGCTCGTGTTGGGGCCGGCGATGCGGGCGTCCGGCATCCTGCCCTTGATGAGGGCGTAGACCTCGTCCCACGCCTTGAAGTAGTCGCGCGGGTCGTTGAGCCAGCTGACGCGGTTGTAGCTCCACTCGCCGGTCCCGAACATGTTGCCCTCGGGCTCATTGAAAGGCACGAACACGATGTTGTCGCGATATTTCGGGTCGAGCTGCAGGACCTGGTCCACCTGCTTGGCGATCTTCTGCTTGTACAGGTCGAGCCTCTCCTGCGGCGTGCTTCCCGGCCACTGGTACGGGAAGCCGCGGTGGATGTCGGTCATGTAGATGTACACGTCGCCGTCGGTGCTGTCGGCCAGCGGCTTGACGACCTCCAGAGCGTCCGCGCCGGGGTGCTGCGGGCCGTCCTGGGCCTTGGTCGACACCGTGCGCAGCTTCATGCCCTCGATGAGGTTGTTCGTCGGCACCCCCGGGCCGTAGAGGCCGTAGAGGGTGCCGGACGCGCCGCCGTGGAAGGCGCCGGTGTCCTTGGCCAGGTCGATGACGACCTGGCCCTCGCGGACCACCGTGACGTGGGCGGTGACCGGGCGGCCGGCGGCGGTGCCGGTGAGGGTGAACGTCCCGGCGGTGGCGTAGCTCTCCGGGTCCACGGGCGACCAGGCCACGGGCAGGTCGCGGTCGTAGCCGTCGGAGTAGGTGGCACGCACCGCGGGCGGCAGGGCGGGCGCGGTGCCGATGGTCGTCCGCACGTCGAAGGTGTCCCGGCTCAGGCCGGTCGGTGCCGGGGGCGTGCCGCCGGTCACCTCGGCCACCTGCTCGGCGGTCAGCGCCGCGGCGTAGATGCGGAAGTCGTCGATCGCGCCGTCGAACAGCGGGTCGGGGTAGAACGAGCGGCCGATGAATCCGGCGGACGTCGTGGAGGCGTCGATCAGCTGTGCGGCCGTGATCGTCGTGGGGGTGGAGGCGACGGCCGCCCCGTCGAGGTAGGTCGTGACGCGCCGGGCGGTCGTGTCGAGGGTGACGGTCAGTGTCTTCCAGGCGTTCGCGGGGAGCGGCGCGTAGCCGGTGACCTGGGCCTCGGCGCCGCCGCCCGAGGTGGTGACCGCCGTGCGCAGCAGGCCGTCGCCGTTGTACGGCGTGCTGAACAGGTAGCGGGCGTTGTCCTTGCCCAGTGCGTAGATCCACTGCCACGGGGCCGTGGTGCCGTCCCACTTCACCCGCGCGGACACGGTCAGGTCGGTCTTGTCCTTGACGGCGGCGAGCGGCAGCCTGACGTAGGCGGCGTCGGAGGTCGGGGCGCCTCCGGGCAGGCTCAGCGCGTGGCCGCCCGCCGCGCCGTCCACCAGCTCCGCGGTGGCGGCGTTGACCAGCTGGCCGTGCAGGCCGTTTCCTGAGGAGTCGGTGATGGAGCCGGTCGTGACGTCGTCGGCGTCGAACGCGTAGACGAGCACGGGATCGGGCGCGGCGGCCGCGGCGGCGACCCCGGTGGTTAACGAGAGGGCTACGGCCGCCGGTACGAGGCCGGCGCACAGGGCCCTGGTGATGCTCGGGAATGCCATGGCGATGTCCCTTGGTGTGAGCGCTAACAAGGCTGAGGGAGCGATGTGGCAACGCAACCGAGGGTTTCGCGTAGGTTACGTAGCCGCGCTGGGCGCGTCAATGGGCCGACTCTCCGCGTTTCCGGCATATCACGATTCGGTATCGCCGGTTGTGCTCCCTCTTGACCGCCGGTGCCGGGCGGAGCAACAGTCGAGCCACATCGTTGAACCGGTTCGCTCGTTCCGGTGGTCGAAGGATGCCTCCGCGTTGAGAGGAGCCTGCTCGGTCCGGGGGAGAAGGTGACGTCGGGGCAACGATGCGAGGGAGCATGGCAACGCAATCGTCGAACCGGTTCGATGATCGGGAGGTGAGTGTGGCGACGATCGGGGACGTGGCCCGGGAGGCCGGGGTGAGCCGCAGCACGGCGTCCTACGCGCTGTCGGGCAAGCGGCCCATCTCGGAGGAGGTGCGCCAGCGCGTGCTGGCCGCCGCCGAGGCGCTCGCGTACACGCCGAACGCCGGCGCCCGTGCGCTCGCCACCGCTCAGACCAAGGTCCTCGGTCTGCTCGCCCAGTTCCACGAGGACGAGTTCGCGCCCGCGATGATGCAGTACATCCTGGGCGTCACCAACACCGCCCGCGACCTCGGCTACGACACGCTGCTGGTCACGGAGGCCGACGGGGTGCGGGCGCTGCGGCGGGTCACCGACTCCCGCATGGTCGACGGCGTCGTGCTCATGAACGTCGCCCAGGACGACGCCCGGCTGCCCGTCCTGCGCGCCGCGCCGCAGCCGGGCGCCCTGGTCGGGCTGCCCGGCGACTGCTCCGGGCTCGACGTGTTCGACCTCGACTTCGCGGAGGCCGGGCGGGTGATGGTGGACCACCTCCACCGGCTCGGGCATCGCGAGCTCATCCTGATCTCCCACCCGGAGCACGTGGTCGAGCGGGGCGGCGCCTACGTGTGGCGGCTGCGCGACGCGGCGCTCGAACGTGCCCGTCAGCTCGGCGTCACGCTGCACGCCGTCTACGGCGAGTCCCGGCAACCCGCCGTGGGACGCCTGCTCAACGGTCTGCTCGACGCCTACCCGGCGGCGACCGGCCTGCTGATCAACAACGAGGCGGTCGCGGCGGCGCTGCCCTCGGTCACCTACGCACGAGGGCTGCGGGTGCCCGAAGACCTGTCGGTCATCGGCCGCTACTCCGCCGACTTCGCCGCCACCTTCTCCCTGTCGTATTCGTTCATCGAAAGCGCGCCCGACCGCCTCGGTTCCATGGCGGTGCGCCAGCTCGTGCGCCGCGTGGAGTCCGCGCAGGCCAGAGCGGAGCCGTTCGTGGTGCGCTTCATCTCGCCCGAACTGGTCTCCCGGGAAAGCACGGCGCCCCCGAGACCGCACACCCGCTAGCTCCAGCTCCTGACCCCCACACTTCCGGCACGCTCCCGATGTGAGCGTTAACTTTGGAGGAATCGTGAACCGTCCGTCGGTGTTCACGAGGGCGGCGGTCTTCGGAACCGCCGTCCTGGCGCTGTCCGCCCTCACCGCCTGCGCGTCGGCCCCCCAGGGCACGTCCGGCGCCGGCACGGCCTCCGCCGGCGGCGCGTACACCTGGTGGGACCCGTACCCGCAGCACGACGCGTCCTCCGCGTGGGCCAAGCGGGTCGACTCGTGCGGGCGACAGGCCGGCGTCACCATCGAACGCACCGCGTACGACACGACCGCGCTGACGAACCAGGCCCTGCTCGCGGGACAGGAGGGCAACGCTCCGGACGTCATCCTCCTCGACAACCCGGCCGTCTCGACGCTGGCGGACGCCGGGATGCTGGCCCCGATGGCCGACTTCGGCCTCGACACCTCCAGGTTCGACAAGAACCTCATCGCCGCCGGCGAGCTGGACGGCAAGACGTACGGCATCCCCATCGGCGCGAACACCCTCGCCCTCTACTACAACAAGAAGATCCTGGACGAGGCCGGCGTCGACCCGGCCTCGATCAAGGACTGGGCCTCCCTCGGCGCGGCCCTGGAGAAGGTGAAGGCCGCGGGCGCCAAGCCGATCACCTTCGCGGCCATCGGCACCGAGGAGGGCTCGTTCCAGTTCCTGCCGTGGTTCTGGGGCGCCGGCGCGCAGCTCACCCAGCTCGACTCACCCCAGGCCGTCGAGGCGCTGACGCTGTGGACCGAGTGGGTCAAGAGCGGCATCGCCCCCAACTCCGTCATCAGCAACTCCCAGAACACCACCTGGGAGGAGTTCCTGACCGGCGAGTTCGCCTTCGCCGAGAACGGCACCTGGCAGATCAACAGCGCCGCGCAGGCGGACTTCCCCACCGGCGTCGTCCAGATCCCCGGCAAGGACGGCGGCGCCGCCGCCACGCCCACGGGCGGCGAGTTCATCACCGTCCCGGTGCAGCAGGACACCGCCCGGTACGCCGCCACCAAGAAGATCCTCGAGTGCATGACGACGCCCGAGGGGCTCGTGGAGACCGGCACCACGTTCGCCTACTACATCCCGTCCACCGCCGAAGGGCAGGAGCAGATCCTCGCCAAGGAGCCCTCCCTTCAGCCGTGGGTGGACGCGGTGCGCTCGGCCAAGGGACGCACCAGCGACAACCTCGGCACCGACTACCCGCCGATCTCCGAGGCGCTGTGGACCGCGGTGCAGAAGGCGCTGAGCGGCGCGGCGAGCCCGGCCGACGCGCTCAAGCAGGCGCAGGCACAGGCGAAGCAGGCGACCGGCGACTGATCCGATGACCTCGCTTCGCACCGAGACGGTCGCGGTGAGACGAGAGACGCGCCCGGCTGCCCCGCGCAACCGGGCCCGGCGGTGGACGGCCGTCGCCTTCCTCGCCCCGCTCATCGTCTACCTGCTCGTCTTCTACGCCTATCCGCTCTATCGCAACATCGAGCTCAGCGTGCACGACTACACGCCGCGCGCCTTCGTGCAGGGCGATCCGGAGTTCACCGGCCTGGAGAACTACCGGGACATCCTCGCCGACGGCACCTTCCTGCGGGCGCTGCGCAGCACGGCCGTGTTCACGCTGGCGTCCATCGCCGCGCAGTACGCCATCGGGCTGGCCCTCGCGGTCTTCTTCCACCGCCACTTCCGCCTCGCGGCGACGCTGCGGGCGATGTTCCTCGTGCCGTGGTTGCTGCCGCTGATCGTGTCGGCGTCCACCTGGTCGTGGATGCTCAACAGCGAGAACGGCATCGTCAACGCGGCGCTCCAGGCGTTCGGCATCGGCCAGATCAACTGGCTGACGTCGCCGGACACCTCGCTGCTGGCCGTCACCATCGCCAACGTCTGGCTCGGCGTCCCGTTCAACCTGGTCATCCTGTACGCCGGGCTGCAGAACATCCCCGCCGAGCTGTACGAGGCCGCCGGTCTGGACGGGGCCGGCGCCTGGCAGCGCTTCCGGCGCATCACGCTCCCGCTGCTGCGGCCGGTGTCGTTGATCACGTTGCTGCTCGGGCTGATCTACACGCTCAAGGTCGTCGACATCATCTGGATCATGACCAGGGGCGGCCCGGCGGACGCCTCCACGACGCTGGCCATCTGGTCGTACCGCGAGGCGTTCGGCACCGGCCAGCCCGACTTCTCCCCGGCGGCGGCCGTCGGCAACCTGCTCATCCTCATCGCCTTCGTCGCCGGGCTCGCCCACGTGCGCCTGCAGAGAAGGGAGGAGGCCGGATGAGAGCATGGAAGACCGCGGTGGGCATCGTCCTGGTGGGCGTGATGCTCTTCCCCGTCTACTGGATGGTCAACGTCTCGCTCACCAAGACGAGCGACATGCGGGCCGACCCGCCCCACTGGTTCCCCTGGGACCCGACGTTCGAGGGCTACGCCGCCGCGCTCGGCCAGCAGCTGCCCGCCCTGGCCACCAGCCTCTTCATCGGCCTGGGCACCGTCGCGCTCACGCTCGTCGTGTCGCTGCCGGCCGGGTTCGCCCTGGCCAGGCTGCGCCCGCGCGGGGCACGGGCGATCGACTTCCTGCTGCTGGTCGCGCAGATGATCCCCGCCGTCGTCATGGCCATGGGCTTCTACGCGATCTACATCAGGCTCGGGCTGCTCAACACGGTCGCGGGCCTGATCGTGGCCGACTCGACGCTGGCCGTGCCGTTCGCGGTGCTGCTGTTCCGGGCATTCATGGCGGGCATCCCCGGGGAGGTCATGGCCGCGGCGCAGATCGACGGGGCGAGCACCTGGCGGACGTTCCGGTCGATCGTGCTCCCGCTCAGCCGCAACTCCGTGATCACGGTCTCGCTCTTCGCCTTCCTGTGGGCGTGGTCGGACTTCATCTTCGCCTCGACCCTCAACCGCAACAGCGACGTCATCCCGATCACGCTCGGCATCTTCCGCTACATCGGCAACAACACCACGCAATGGAACTCGATCATGGCGACCGCCGTGGTCGCGTCACTGCCCGCGGCCTTCCTGCTCGTCCTCGCGCAGCGCTACATCGCCGCAGGGGTCACCGCGGGCGCCGTCAAGGACTGACAGAAAGGGTTTTCGCCATATGACCAGCCCCGTGCTGCCGTCCCACGGCCGGGCACGCCCCCTCGGGCTCGCGCAGGTCTCGCTCACCGGCGGGTTCTGGGGGAGCCGCCAGGCCGTGAACGCCACGGCGACGCTCGCCCACTGCGAGTCGTGGATGGAGCGCCTCGGCTGGCTGGCCAACTTCGACCGGGTCGCCGACGGGACCACCGGGCCCGACCGTCCCGGCTGGTCGTTCTCCGACTCGGAGGTCTACAAGCTGCTGGAGGCCCTGGCCTGGGAGAGCGCGAGGAGCGGCGACCCGGAGGCGGAGGCGGCGATCAAGCGGCTCACCGCCCGCGTCGCCCGAGCCCAGGACCCGGACGGATACCTCAACACCTGCTTCGGGCACGCCGGGCAGCCGCCGCGCTACAGCGACCTGGAGATGGGCCACGAGCTCTACAACACCGGCCACCTGCTCCAGGCCGCCGTGGCCCGGCTGCGCACCCGCGGCGAGGATGACCTGGTGCGGGTCGCGCGACGGGCCGCCGACCACGTGTGCCGCGTGTTCGGTCCCGACGGGCTGGCCGGGATCTGCGGGCACCCGGAGATCGAGGTCGGCCTGGCCGAGTTCGGCCGCGCGCTGGCGGAGGAGCGGTACGTCGAGCAGGCTCGCCTGTTCCTCGACCGCCGCGGCCACGGAACGCTGCGCGACATCCCCCTGGGGCGCGCGTACTTCCAGGACGACGTCCCGGTCCGCGAAGCCCCGGTGTGGCGCGGCCACGCCGTGCGCGCGCTCTACCTCGCCGCCGCCGCGGTCGACGTCGCGGTCGAACGCGGTGACGACGAGCTGCTGCGCGCCGTGGAACGGCAGTGGGAACGCTCGGTCGCCCGCCGCACCTACCTCACGGGCGGCATGGGCTCGCGCCACCAGGACGAGGGATTCGGCGAGGACTGGGAGCTGCCCCCGGACCGGGCCTACTGCGAGACCTGCGCCGGGGTCGCCTCGATCATGGTCTCCTGGCGGCTGCACCTGGCCACCGGCGACGTCCGCTACACCGACCTCATCGAGCGCACGCTCTACAACGTCATCGCGACCTCTCCGAGCGCCGACGGCCGGGCGTTCTTCTACGCCAACTCCCTCCACCAGCGGGTTCCCGGCAGGCCCGCCGGACCGGACGAGGTGAGCCCGCGGGCGGAGGCCGGCGTGCGGGCCGCCTGGTTCGACGTCTCCTGCTGCCCCACGAACGTCGCCCGCACGCTCGCCGGCCTGCACGGTTACCTCGCCACCACCGACGACGATGGCCTGCAGATCCACCAGTACGCCCCTTGCGAGATCCGCGCCGAACTGCCGGGCGGCCGGCCGGCGGCCGTGGACGTCGAGACCGACTATCCGGCGAGCGGTGCCGTCCGCGTGCGGATCGTGGCCGACGCGCCCGCGCCCTGGACGCTCGCCCTGCGTGTCCCCGCCTGGGCCGCCGGGGCCACGCTGACCGAGAGCGGGCTGACCCGCCCGGTCGAACCCGGTCTGGCGCGGGTGCGGCGTGCCTTTCGCGCCGGCGACGAGATCGTCCTCCACCTGCCGGTCGAGCCGCGCTTCACCTGGCCCGATCCGCGCATCGACGCCGTGCGCGGATGCGTGGCGGTGGAGCGTGGGCCCGAGGTGCTGTGCGTGGAGTCCCGCGACCTGCCCGATCCCGGCGGCTTCGACTCCCTGGTCGTCGATCCCCGGTCCGTTCCCCGGGCGGTTCCCGATGGTGCCCTGGTCCGTGGCCGGACACTGCCCCTCGCCGACCCGTCGTGGCCCTATCCGGCCGGGCCGGCCGATCCCGCCGGGGGCGGGGAGTGGTTCGACGTGCCGCTGCGGCCGTACCACGAGTGGGCGCGGCGCGGGCCGTCGGGCATGCGGATCTTCCTTCCCGTGTCACCTGAGCAGAGAGCAGTGCCCCTCGAAGGTGGCGTTCCGGGAGAGTGACGCCCCTGCCCGGCATCTCGGTCACCATCGCCGCGACCGCAGTCAACATGCTCAGCGCCCGCACGTACACGATGACCGGAGGAGGCGTCAGCTGTCGCCGCCTCACCGTGGGCGCCTTCGACGTTCGAGAAGGGACCCTCGCTTGATGACCGTCGCCGCCCCAGGCCCGGTGTTCTCCCCGTGGGAGATCCCGTTCAGCTACCACGGGTCGTGGTTCGGCTTCTCGCCCGTGGTGGCCGAGAAGACCTACGCCCAGGACGTGCACCTGGTCTCTCACCAGAGCGGAATGCACCCGGTCCTGAAGCTGATCCCGGCGACCGCCGCCGCGATCACGGCCGCTCCGCAGCGACTCACCTGGAACCACGGCGAGGGCCGGATCGACCTCGCCTACGAGAACGTCGACACGGTTCGCGTGCGCGGGCGTGGCCTCGGCCTCCGCCTGCTGGCCGCCGACCCGGTCCTGACACCGTTCAGCGGCCCGTACTTCTACCAGGACCCCGTCGACGGCTCGTACGTCTTCACCGTCTACCAGACCGGCCGCCGCTACCGGATCACCCTCCTTCGCGGGCAGGCCGAGCCGCTGGGCGCCCAGGCGCTCGGCGGCGCCGAGCGGGGGGTCGGCCTGAGCGGCGATTGGGAGGTCGCCATCGAGGAGTACGAGTCCGCCCGCGCCCCCTACACCGCGACGGAGTCCTTCGACGAGGTGGTCAAGGCCGCGCGGGCGGAGTTCGACTCCTTCGCCGCGGCGGTCGCGCCCTGGCGCAGCGACCGCACACCCGCCGCCGAGCTGGCCGCCTACGTGCTGTGGTCGGCCACCGTGCGCCCAGCCGGTTTCGTCACCAGACCCGCGGTGCTGATGTCGAAGCATTGGATGGACAAGGTCTGGAGCTGGGACCACTGCTTCAACGCCATCGCCGTCGCCGCGGGCCTGCCCGGCCTGGCATGGGACCAGTACCACCTCCCCTTCGACCACCAGGACGCGGCCGGCGCCCTGCCTGACTCCATCACCCACTCCGAGATCCTCTACAACTTCGTCAAACCGCCCATCCATGGGTGGGCCCTGCGTCACCTTCCTCCGCCACCCGTGCCGGAGGACGTCTACCGGCGACTTGAACGCTGGACCGCCTTCTGGCTGACCGCCCGCCGCGTCCCCGGCCGCGAACTGCCGCACTACCAGCACGGCAACGACAGCGGCTGGGACAACGCCACCACCTTCGACTCCGAGCGCATCGTCGAGACCGCCGACCTGGCCGCCTTCCTCGTCCTCCAGATGCGCGAACTCGCCCGCCTGACCACCGACGCGGACGCCTCCGCCCGGTGGAACGCGCAGGCCGACCGGATGCGTGACGCGCTCCTCCTCGAACTGTGGGACGGCGAACGCTTCATCGCCCGCGGCGCGCTGTCGGGGCGTACCTGGTCCAGCTCCAGCCTGCTCGACCTCATGCCGATCGTGCTGGGGGAGGAGCTGCCGCACCCCGTCCGCGCGGCGCTGGCCGCCCGGATCGAGCGGCACCTGACCGCGTTCGGGCCTGCCACCGAGCTGCCCGACTCGCCGCACTACGAGGACGACGGCTACTGGCGCGGTCCCATCTGGGCGCCTTCGACCGTTCTGATCGAGGACGGGCTGCGCCGTGCCGGATATCCGGACCTGGCCGACGAGATCAGCGCCCGCTTCCGCGCCCTGTGCGAGAAGTCGGGATTCGCCGAGAACTTCGACGCCCGCACCGGTCAGGGCTTGCGCGATCGCGCCTACACCTGGACGGCCAGCGCGTACCTCCTGCTGGCGGCCGCCCACGAGCGACGCCGTACGAGGCGGTGATCTGCCGGCCTAGTGGGCGGCGAGGGCTTCGGCGCGTTCCTTGAGTTTCCGGTTCAGCTGGTCGAACTGGGGCGCGAACATGCTCACGATGGGCCACACCACAGGGGCCATCACTCCGGTGACGGTTTCCCGGTGGAGTACGTGGGTGCCGCCTGCGTCGGGGGTCAGCTCGAAAGCGTGCAGGGAGCTGGCGATGCCCCGCGCGATCACGTTGCTGCGCCAGGCCAGTCGCCGTGGCGGGGTCACCTCCTCGACGGTCGCGCGCATCGGCACGGTGACGGAGCTGCCGGGGATGAAGGTGGTGGGCAGGGTCAGGCGGCTTCCGGCCACCGGTTCGCCGCGCAGCCCGGGGGTGAGGGGGTTCCACTCTGGATATGCCGTGAAGTCCACCAGGATCGCCCATACCTGCTCGGGAGTAGCGGAGATGTGGATCTCCGTCCGAATCTGGCGCACGCCTCACCTCGGGGGTCGTCGGGGGTGTCGATGGCCATGGATGGCGGACTACACCCTACCTAGAGGAAAGATCTTGGAACAGGGGGAACGAGAGGGCGGAGAATCGCCAGGTCACCGGGGGAGCGGCGGGGGTTCCAGGTCACGTGGCTACCGTGCGACTATCTGGTGCATCTGGCTCTGGTCACGAAACTGCCCGACGCCGAAATCGCACGCTACTACGAGTCCGTCACGGTCGAGGGCATCGAGGGCGGCCAGCTCTCCGGCACCGTCTATGTCAACCCGAGCGGATCATGGCGAGGAGACGGGTCCAAGGGCGTCATCGTGGAATTCTTCATGACAAGATCAGCCAGATGGACGCCAGGGAGCGACGAAAGGACTCGCCGGTGTTCATCGGCATGCCACCGATCGGCCAGTTCGTCGTTCGGGAAGCTGAGAACCGGGACAAGACGGGCTGACTGCATCAAACGCCCTTCAGAACACGATCAAGTGCCGCCCGGCCTGCAGGTCCCCAGTTCGGCTTGCCGCCGGGGAGGCCCCGATCTCCGTTCTGCCCCATGAGCATCAGGAAGAGGCTCTTCATGGCGGCCAGCCCGCGGGCGCGCCTGATCGCCGCCTCGTCCGCGTGCGCGTACGCGTCGAAGAACCGTGCGGCCGTGCCCTCGGGGAGCAGCACCCACGCGGCGCCGAGGTCCCACGCCGGATCGCCGGCGAACAAGGCACCGAAATCGATCACGCCCGAGAGCGTCCCGTCCGAGACGACGACATTCGCGGGATGGAGGTCACCGTGCACCCACACCGACGGGCCCTCCCACTCGGGGGCCGCGACGGCATCGGCCCAGACAGCCCGGACGGCGCGGACATCGCCGACGGCGTCGGGGTCAATGGCCTGCAAGAACTGCTCGAAGCCGCCCGTGCACCTCTTGGGGTGAGCGCCGAGGCCCGAACTGGCCGGGGCCTCGGCGGGCGCCTCCACATGGAGCGCCCTGAGGAAGCCCGCCAGCGTGTCGGCCGCGTGGGCGCCGCGGCTGATCGAGCCGTGGTCCAGCGGCTCGCCGGGAACCCACGTCATCACGGTCCAGTGCTTGGGGAAGCGCTCGGACGGTTCGCCGAACCGCACCGGGGTCGGCACCGGGAGCGGCAGGCGCGGGGCCAGCACAGGCAACCACCGCCGCTCCTTGAGCTGTAGCTCCGAGGTGGGGTCCATGCGCTGCATGCGCACGGCCAACTCGTCCCCGAGGCGCCACATTTGGTTGCCCCAGCCGCCCGCTACCTCGCGGATGGCCAGCCCTGCAAGATCTGGATGTTGCTCCTGCAGCAGGTCGCGGACCAGGTCTGCGGTGATCTCAAGCTCGGTGTCGGTCATGCGAAGTCACAGTACTGAGGCGGCGGGAGGAGCGGCTCTCGCTCTCCGGAGCATCTCGCGGTGATTCCTCTGGCATCACCGATTCGGGTTCCGAAAGTTGCAGATCGGAGGCTTTGGGACGAACGGCCCTATTGGTTCAGAGAAATCCTGCATTCGGTGCCCACTCTTGCGCATCGACCCTGCCCAGCAGCGTCGGCTCCAGGAGATCTGCGACAACCCGCTCGCCCGCATCACCGAAGCCGAACGCGACGGCCGGACCGGCGAAGCCGAAGGGCTCCACGTCAGCCTCGCCGCCGCCGAAGCCGAACTCGCCCACGTCGCCGGGCTCATCGCCCGCCGCGACGCCGCCGTCGATCTGGGCATGCCCACCTATCGCGACCTGGCCCAGACCTCACCTCTCTTAGGAGAGCCCCGCTTCGGGACGCGCAGGCAACGGCCTGACAACCAGCATTCATGATCGTTTCGTAGTTCAGAGAAGCCATGTCAGACATGTCAGGTGTGCTGCCTCGCTACTACCGGCCTGAGCGGGCGGTGGCGGTCGACGAGTCGGTGTGGTGGGTGGTGGATGAGGACCAGGACTTACACGTCGAGGCGTGCGCGTACGTGGCGGGGCTGCGCGCGGCGGGGCCGGGCCTTCAACACCGGCGGGCCGGCCACGTCGAGCCGGTGCTCGCAAAAAGACGTCGACCGGCTGCCCTCGGCAGCGGTAGCGTCCTGGTCGATGTGGAGCGAAGTACGACCACCGACGACGACCCAGGTCCGCGACGCCTTCGGTGTCGAGGTGGGCGAGCTGCGGCCGCATCCGGGCGGGTTCGAAGCGGATGCGTTCACCGACGGGCGCTGGTTCGTGAAACTTTGGCGTCAGCAGCCCGACAGCGACGCCGGTCTGGCGCTGACCGCTGAGTTGGCAACTCGGGGCATTCCCGTTCCTGCGGCGGAGCGAGCACTTGACGGCTCGTACACCTCCGAGCACCAAGGCCGGCGCTACGCGCTGTTCCCGTTCCTCGACGGCCGCCAGGGAACGTGGAACGACGCTGACGCGATCGCGCGGGCGATGCACGCCGTGCACGAGATCACCGACCTCGTCCTGCCCCGCACCGATATGGACGAGTGGTGCATCGAGGTGCTGCGCGACCGGCACGATCACCCTTGGATCGTCGACCGCCGCGACGAGGTCATGGCCAACGTCGACCGGCTCGAAGCGGTGATCGAACGGGCACGCGCGATCGACGTGCCCCACGTCGTGTGCCACCACGACCTGTTCCCTCACAACGTCCTCGTTGACCGCGACGGTCGCATCGCGGCGCTGCTCGACTGGGGTCACGCGATGCTGGCGCCGCGCGAGCACGATGTGTTCGCCGCCTTGTGCGGGCCCGACCCTGTGCGCTTCCTGCGCGCCTACGGCGCGGAGCGACTCGACCTCACCCACCTCGAGTACGCCCGGCTCGCCCGCTCGCTGCGCGACCTTGCAGTTCGCATCTACAACGAGGTCGACCTGGAGGGCGTCAACACCTGGGGTTTCGACGGGTTGCGCCGAGTGGACGCCGATCTCGCGCTCTCCCGACCTTTTTGCGATCGCTGAGGCCCGATGCGTCGATCGACGCCGGATCACGGTTCTGGGTCGGCTCATTCCGCCGGCGGGTGTTCGAGTTCCTCGCTGAGCAGGCAGGTCCGCCAAGTCAGCGCCATCGCGCGGTCGGCGTCCCGACGCAGCAGATCAGGTTCACCACCGATCGCGCCCAGGCCGTCACCGAGCTCTGCGACGGCGCGGAGGCGGCCATTACCGCCGTCCGGGACCTGGCCACCGGCTCCGCCCCGGACGACGCGGCGCGCGGCGTTCCTGGACGAGAACGGCAACCTTCTGTGAACCGGCGGCAGACATCCCGGCGGACCTCACGACGCGACGCGATGGGCTTCACGCAGGCCGAGCTCGACGTCGCCGACGTGATGATCCGGCCGCGCTGCGACCCTGGGCGCGAGTCCGGCTACGCCGACATCGCCGCCGGCGTCGAGATCCCAACGGTCACCGGCTGCGGCGCGCCGTCCGCGTCGTCGCGTGATCGCGGCCAAAGGCGAGCAACGCCGCCCCGTGCCCCGACGGCCTGTAGACGCCCTGCAACGGGCCGCGCAGCGACTCCAGCTCGATGTCGTGCTCGATGTCGTGGGGGCGTAGCTCCTCCGCCATGGCGAGCAGTTCGGCGGCGCCACACGGCAAGGGGGCGTTGCCCTCGCCGGCAAGGGTCCGGACACCTCCACCGGGCAGATGTTAGGAAATCTACAATGTAAAGTCGACGGACTGACAACCACGCCTTTCATGGACGACGTCATCGCCAAGTTCGGCATGGCCGGCGCGTCGTGCCCATCGCCGGGGCGAGAATCAACCCCAACGGCGACAGCCGGGACGTGTTCACGGGCCGCCATCACCACCCTGCGGAGTGATTCGCACCGACATCAGCCCCGCCGACATGGGCGCCGCCCTCGAAGGCATCGCCCTGGAGAACGCCGACATCCGCCGCGCGACCCCAGATGGCGGCACGTCGGTCGGTTGCTCAGGATGGCCGTCTGACAGCTCACATGCCTTCGGGGGTGGGGCCGGAGACGGGGGCGGCGCCGGACATGATGCGGTTGATCTCGGCGAGGTCGTCCTGGCCGAGGGTGAGGTCGGCGGCGGTGAGGCTGTCGTCGAGGTGATGGGGGTTGCGGGCGCCGACGATGGCGACGTGCACGTCCGGGTGGGCGAGCACCCACGCGATCGCGAGCTGGCCGACGGTGGCGCCGAGGCGTTCGGCGTAGCGGCGGAGTTCGGCGACGATCTCGAGGTTGCGCAGGAAGCCGGGGCCGGTGAAGTCGGGGCTCTGGGAGCGCCAGTCGTCGTCGGGGAAGGTGGTGTGCTCGTCGAAGCCGCCGCCGAGCAGACCGTGTGCGAGGGATCCGTAGGCGAGCACGCCGAGGTCGTGCTCGGCCGTGTACGGCAGCACGTCGGCTTCGATGTCGCGGTGGAACAGGTGGTAGGGCGGCTGGAGGGTCTCCACGCCGGGGAAGGCGCGCAGCTGGTCGGCATCGAAGTTGGAGACGCCGACGTGCCGGATCAGTCCTTCGGTGACCAGGTCCCGCAGGGCTTGGGCGCTGTCGGCGAACGGGGTGCCGGGGTCGGGCCAGTGCACCTGGTAGAGGTCGATGTGGTCGGTGCCGAGGGCTTCCAGGCTGGCTTCGACGCCTTGGCGCAGCCAGGCGGGGCTGGAGTCGCGGACGAGGTCGTCGCCGTCCATGCGCAGGCCGCCTTTGGTGGCGATGACGACGCTGTCGCGGTCCCCGTCGAGTGCGCGGCCGAGGATGCGTTCGGCGATGCCGAAGCCGTAGCCCTGGGCGGTGTCGAAGAAGGTGACGCCGCGGTCGCGGGCGTGGCGGATGGCGTCGATGGCCGCGGATTCATCGACTTTGCCCCAGTCGCCGCCGAACTGCCAGGTGCCGTAGCAGATGGGGCTTACCTGGAGTTCGGTGCGGCCCAGCCGTACCTTGTCCATGGTGTCGTCCCTTCCCAGGCTTCTTCCATGAACGGCTAGGCATAACGCAAAAATGGGGATACGACGGTGAATGTCGTATCCCCGTGGGGTCGGTCAGCGGCGGCCGACGGTCTTGCGCCAGTGGAAGCCTCCGGGCAGGTTGACCGAGAGCGTACGGCGACCGTCCGCCGTACGGGTCACCCGGAACAGCCGGTTGCCCCAGCTGTGACCCACGCCGCCGCGGGAGAGGTTCAGCCGGAACGGGCCGAACTTGAGCGACTTGCGGTAACTCAAGCCCATATCGCACTCCTCATTGCGTTTCGCGGGAGCCCTTCGTCTACCCCGCCAGAGCGCGATATATCGGGTTGAGTCAAGGAAAGGCCAAGCGGGTCGCGTCCGGACACGCGGCGTCGGGTGCCTACACTTGTCGGACGTGACTTCCAAGCCGCGTATCCCCGATGTCCTGGCCGCCCGCTACGCCTCGCCGGAGCTGGCCCGCCTGTGGTCGCCCGAATACAAGATCGTCGCGGAGCGGCGGCTGTGGCTGGCGGTGCTGAAGGCGCAGGCCGAGCTGGGGATCCCGGTACCCGAGGGTGCCGTCGCCGACTACGAGAAGGTCGTCGAGCAGGTCGACCTCGACTCCATCGCCGCCCGTGAGCGGGTCACCCGCCACGACGTCAAGGCGCGGATCGAGGAGTTCAACGCGCTGGCCGGGCACGAGCAGGTGCACAAGGGCATGACCTCGCGCGACCTGACGGAGAACGTCGAGCAGCTGCAGGTGCGCGACAGCCTGCTGCTGGTGCGCGACCGGGCGGTGGCGCTGCTGGCCCGGCTGGCCCGCCTGGCCGCCGAGCACGAGGCCACCGTCATGGCCGGCCGTTCCCACAACGTGGCTGCGCAGGCCACGACGCTGGGCAAGCGGTTCGCCACGGCGGCCGACGAGCTGCTGGTGGCCCACCGGCGGCTGGAGGAGCTCATCGCCCGCTATCCGTTGCGCGGCGTCAAGGGCCCGGTCGGCACCGCCCAGGACATGCTCGACCTGCTCGGCGGCGATCGCGGCAAGCTGGCCGAGCTGGAGGGGCGGGTGGCCGCCCACCTGGGGTTCGAGCACCGCTTCACCAGCGTCGGGCAGGTCTACCCGCGTTCGCTGGACTTCGAGGTGGTCACGGCGCTGGTGCAGCTGGCGGCGGCGCCGTCGTCGCTGGCCAAGACGATCCGGCTGATGGCCGGGCACGAGCTGGTCACCGAGGGGTTCAAGGAGGGGCAGGTCGGTTCCTCGGCGATGCCGCACAAGATGAACACCCGCTCCTGCGAGCGCGTCAACGGCCTGGCCGTGGTGCTGCGCGGCTACGCCTCCATGGTGGGTGAGCTGGCCGGCGACCAGTGGAACGAGGGTGACGTGTCGTGCTCGGTGGTGCGCCGGGTGGCGCTGCCGGATGCGTTCTTCGCCTTCGACGGGCTGGCGGAGACGATGCTGACGGTGCTGGACGAGTTCGGCGCCTTCCCGGCGGTGATCGCCGCCGAGCTCGACCGCTACCTGCCGTTCCTGGCGACGACGAAGATGCTGATGGCGGCGGTGCGGGCCGGGGTGGGGCGCGAGCAGGCGCACGAGCTGATCAAGGAGCACGCGGTGGCTGCGGCCCTGGCGATGCGCTCGCGCGGCGCGGCCAACGAGCTGCTGGACCTGCTGGCGGGCGACGCCCGCTTCCCGCTGGACCGCGGGCGGCTGGAGGCGCTGCTGGCCGACCGGGTGTCGTTCACCGGGGCGGCGGCCGACCAGGTGCGGGAGGTGGTGCGCCAGGTGGAGGACGTCGTGGCGGCCTTCCCCGAGGCGGCGGCGTACCGGCCGGGGGCGATTCTGTGATCCGTGAGCTGCGCGAGGAGGCGGAGCTGCGGGCGGCGTGCGGGGACGACGACCTGGTGATGTGGACGGCGCAGGGCCTGACCGGCGGCGCGCGGGCCTGGGCGCTGGGCGAGGCGGTGGTGGCCGGCAGCCGGGAGGTGTCGCGGCGTGACCGTCTGGCGGTGTGGGGCGACGCGTCGTGCGCGGTCGGCCTGGTACGGCACGCGCTGGCCGAGCTGGGGCCGCGGTTCAGGCCGTTCGGGGAGCTGGAGCTGATGCGTGAGGTGACGGCCAAGCTCGACGACGTGCAGGAGAGCGGAAGGTTCTCGTGGATGAGCCTGCCCGCGTACGCCGGCGATCCCGTCGCCGGCGTGGGGTGGCTGGCGGACGCGGACGCCGAGGTGAGCGCGCTGCTGGCGCGGGACGCGCCGGAGTCGTACGCGGTGCCGGGGGCCCGGGGTGTGCGCCGGTGGGCGGGGCTGCGGGAGGGGGGGGTGCTGGCCGCGGTGGCGGCGGACGCGTGGTCGGCGCCGACGGTCGGGCTGCTGGCGGG
>NZ_SMKQ01000075.1 GCF_004348995.1 Nonomuraea terrae | reverse complement strand
GTGGGGCACGTCTTCAGCGACTTGCCGTCGAACGGCGTCGTGCCGTCGGGCTGCGCGCCCGCCGGGTAACCGAACGGGGTCACCGTGTACGTGCCCGGCTTCTTGTTCAGGTCGAGGCCGAGCCCGCCGACGTTGTCCTGGAGCGTGCCGACGTCCTGCATGACGTAGCCGCCGTCCTTCGCGACCCAGGTGAAACCGCGGTGCACCGTCACGAACGCGTAGTCGTAGTCGTAGTCGCCCTTGCCCGACCAGTCCTCGTGCATGCTGATCGAGGCGCCCACGTAGATGCCGTCGGGCGTCTCGCCGTTGAGGCCGGGGTTCGGGACGAAGATCCAGTAGTCGGCGGCCCTGACCTGGCGGGCGTCGTACGCGCAGTGGCCGGCGGTGGCGACGACGCTGCGGTTCTTGGCCGCGACCGCGGCGCCGGAGCACCAGTACTCCTTGCTCCCGAACCGGAAGTAGACCTTGCCCATGGTCCGCGCGGTGCCCGTACGCGGCGCCGAGGCGGCCACGCTCTGCGCGGCGAGCGCCCGGCTGACGGCGGGAACGGGGCCTGCGACGCTCGCGCCGGAGGCCGAGGAGGAGTCGGCGGCGGCGCCGGGGGTGGCGGGGCTGTACTTGTCGGCCACCTTGAGCCGGTCGGGCTTCCAGTACTCGGCGACCCGCTTCACGTCCGCGGCGGTCTTGGCCAGCGAGGCGGAGTAGACCCGGGTGGGCGCGGCCTGGGCGATCCCCGTGAGAGCAGGCAGCCAGAGCAGCGCGCCGCCCAGGGCGACGGCCGCGAGGCGCCTGGCTCGGGAGATCATCAATTGCCTTTCTTTTGGGTCGTAAGGGAGGATTTTTCCAGATGGGCAGAGCTTATTGCAGCTTGGATAGAGATTCGTTACCTGATCTAGAGTGCCGGGGCAACTATAAGGACGGTGTCAGCCCGCCACTCGCGGCACCCGTCAGTGATCTTTAGAGGGGTGATGTTTCCCCAGGTCGAAGCGGGTTTTCGGGGGATACTTGGCGCGCGAATCGGCGCCATTCCGCACCGCTTTCCGGACCGCTCCAGCGTGTCGTACGCCACGTCTCGGTCGCCATTCGCCGAGTGGCGGAAGGCCCCGGATCCCAGGGGGAGCCGGGGCCAGAGGGGCCGCGTCGATCACGGCATGTTGCCGGTCCACCGGTTGGCGGCGGCCTTGTAGACGTTGTAGGTGTCGCCGTTGAAGTACGGCGAGGAGATGTGGTCGTAGCGGTCGTTGCCGTCGGTGTCCCAGGCGATGCTGTTGACGCCGACGAGGTAGCCGGTGCGCGAGGCGCTCTTGTACTGGTAGAGGAACGGTCCGCCGCTCGCGCCCGCGGTGAAGGCGCACTTGAAGCCGACGTGCTCCTGCAGGTTGTACTTCTTGGCCTCCGGCATCGGCTTGGTCGTGCCGTAGCACCACTTCATCGTGCGGCCCGTGTACGGCTTGTCGCCGTCGGGGTGCTCGCCGGCCGGGTAGCCGAACGAGAAGACGTTCGCCTTCGGGTTCCTGTTCCAGGTGAAGCCCTGACCGCCGACGTTGTCACCGAGTCGGCCGACGTTCTTCTTGGTCCACTGCCAGCGGCCGCCGACCTTCTCCCACTGGACCTTGATCCCGTTGTAGACGTTGACGAACGCGTAGTCGTAGTCGAAGTCCTCCTTCACCACGAAGTCGTCGTGGGCGTTGAACGTCTTGGCGGCGTAGATGCCGTAGGGCGCCTTGCCGTTCCAGGCGTTGTCACCGTCCCAGTACGACGGGATGAAGACCCAGTTGTCGTAGAAGGTGTTCTTCTTGGTGTCGTAGACGCAGTGGGCGGAGGTCGCCACGAGGTTGCGGTACTTGCTCTGCACCGAGGTGGCCGAGCAGTAACGCCAGTTCTTCGGGTCGCGGGGGTCGGTCCTCGGCAGCGTGAAGAACACGCGGCCGACCGTGTTGGGCAGGTTGACCTGCTTGCTCTTCTTCGCCGTGGTCTTCTGCGCGCCGCTCGGCGGCACGGACCCGGGCGGGCCGTCGGGCTTGTCGGCACTGGCCTTGATGCCCTTGGTGGACATGTCGAGGGCGGCGTCGTAGTCGGTGGCCTTCTTGACGCGGTCGGGCGTCCAGAACTGGACGGCCTGCTCCGCGGGGGTCGCGGCGTTCTTGGACACGATGTCGGAGGGTGCGGCCGCGTTGGCGGCGCCGGTGACCGTACCCGCTGTCATGGCGACGGCCGCGAGGCCGGCGAGCGGGATGGCGGTGCGCCTTGCTCGGGATTGCATGGAGCTCCTCTCAGCTTTCGGCGGCCCAGAGCGGGGGACTGCGCCCCGGTGGGCCAGGAAAACGCTCGGAACGTTAATGAATGGCGCAATCGCGCGGCCAGGAAGCGACGTGAAAAAGCATGGGCCGGTTCCATTCCGTTATAGAAATAGCGAATACGCATGTATTCTTGATTGGCATCTAAGCAGGTCAGAGCGTCTGTCGAATTTCTGTGACACCAGTGGTAACAGTGTTTATCAGACGCCACTCCGCAGCCGCCGCCACGCACGATATCGCCTGTCACACTGCTCTCCGCGGCTCCGACGATCACGGCGGTCCCGCGCGCCCAGGTTGTGATTTCGTGACGTACCGCCACGGCTCCGGGGCTTGCGCGTGAGGTCCCCGGTCAAATGAACTGGACGCGAAGCGCACAATTCGGCACTACTCGGACTGAGGAACGGCGTGACGGACCAGTTCGACGTCATCGAGGCAGGCGAGCGCGACGGCCGTCGCCGGTGGGTCGGGCTGGTGGTGGTCCTGGCGCTGCTGCTGATCCCGGCGATCAGCCTGCTCACCAGCCGCGACCCTGTGGCCGAGCCCGCGGAGCGGAGGGTCGCCGAGCCGGGCGCCGTGGACCCGGCCCCGGCCGCGCCGACGCCCCGGCGGACGAGGACCCCCGAGCCCATCAGGACGATCACCCGCGTCGATGCCGCGCCGAACCTCCTCACCGTCCCCGGCACCGCCAAGGGCGACGACGAGGTCCTGCGGGTGGTCTTCCCCGACGGCGCCCGCGCCGACGTGCGCTACCCGGCCGAGCTCGCACTCGACGAGATGGGGTCGCGGCCGTTCCAGGGCGCCTGGATCGACGACAGGCTCCGTGAGTTCGTCGCCCCGTACGGTGGCGAGGCCGAGATCACCCGAGGTGGCGAGCCCATCAGGAACTACGCCGACAACGTGACCCTGTGGCCGCGCCAGGCGGGCAGCGGCATGTACGGGCAGGTGATGCTGTTCTCCTTCGGGTCGTGGCGGCTGGCGATGTACGACCGGGGAGAGGGCCTGACGTTCGACCAGCGCGTCGACCTCGCCGAGAACCTCCAGGGCCGCGTCACCGAGGACGGCTACCTCGTGCTGTCGGCCGGCGGGGGAGTGCGGCTCGCCTCGCCAGGCGACGTCGTGCGGAACGACCCGGTCGGGCCGCAGCTGTGGTTCGGCGGTGGCCTGGGGGAGATGGTGGCGCTCGTGCCCACGCCCGGCTGCGACGAGGAGGCCGAGGCGCCCGACGTGATCGAGGTACGCGGCCGGCCGACCGACATGGTCTGCCGGGGCGACGTGCTGGTGGCCGCGACCGGGCCCGAGTCGTTCCGGGCCAGGGCCATCGACGGCATCCGGGTCACCATGAAATGACGGACGGCCGGTCATGGGGAGATCGATCACGCTGAAGTAAGGTGCGGCCATGTTCGCCGTAACCGCCACCCAGACCGATCCCGACAACCCGCTCGCCGGACTGACGCTCGGCGAGCACCCCGATCCCGAGCCGCCGGACGGCTGGACGACCGTCACCGTACGCGCCGCCGCACTCAACCACCACGACCTGTGGACGCTCAAAGGCGTCGGCATCAGGAAGGACCGGCTGCCCATCGTGCTCGGCTGCGACGCCGCCGGCGTCGACGAGGACGGCAACGAGGTCATCGTGCACGCCGTGATCGGCTCCGGCGGCGACGAGACGCTCGACCCGCGACGGTCGCTGCTGTCGGAGCAGTACGACGGCACGTTCGCCGATCGCGTCGCCGTGCCGCGCGGCAACCTGGTGCCCAAGCCCGCCGGTCTGAGCTTCGAGCACGCGGCCTGCCTGCCGACGGCGTGGCTGACCGCGTACCGGATGCTCTTCGACAAGGCCGGGCTGCAGCCCGGCGCGACCGTGCTCGTGCAGGGCGCGGGCGGCGGGGTCGCCACCGCGCTGATCGCGCTCGGCCGCGCGGCCGGTTACCGAATGTGGGCCACCAGCCGGTCGGAGGCCAAGCGCGAACGCGCCAAGCGGCTCGGCGCCGACCAGGTCTTCGAGCCGGGCGCGCGGCTGCCCGAGCGGGTGGACGCCGTCATGGAGACGGTCGGGCAGGCCACCTGGGACCATTCGCTCAAGTCGCTCAGGCCGGGCGGTCGGATCGTCGTCTCCGGGGCGACCACCGGCGCGGTTCCGCCGGCCGACCTCAACCGGGTGTTCTTCCTGCAGTTGTCGGTGGTCGGCTCGACCATGGGCACGCGCGACCAGCTGCAGCGGCTGGCGGTGTTCCTGGAGCAGACCGGGCTGCGGCCCGAGATCGACCGGGTGCTGCCGATGAGCGAGGCGCGGGACGGGTTCGCGGCGATGGCTGAGGGCGACATTTTCGGAAAAATCGTCTTCACGCGCTGAACAAGCGGAAAATTACTGATGGGCCTCCTGGGTGATGCACCTGGGAGGCGGCCATCATCATGGAGCCTTTCGGCCCAGGCTCGACGCACTGGCCCGGCGCGCGCCGGGCGGGGGAGTTCGCCCGTTTCGTCGCCCGCCGCCACACGTCAGCGTTCGAGGATGTCGTGGATGCGGCGGGTCGCGTCGTCGAGAGTCGTGCGCAGCTCGGCCAGCTTCTCCGGGGTCAGCCGCGCGTCCGACGCCTCCGTGCGGGCCGCCGCGACGAAGTCGGCCAGCAGTTCGCCCAGCTCGGCGTCCAGCTCCGCCCGGTTCGGCGGCGCGCCCCCGAGCGTGGCCCACACCTCCGACCAGATCCGCCGCCACTCCCGGCTCAGCCGCTCACCCTCGTCCTGCCAGACGGTGGCGTGCTCGTTCCACTGCTGTTTCTGCTGCTCCCGCAGGCGCCGCAGGTCGTCCTGCGTACGTCGCAGCCGCCGGCCGTCGTCGCCCACGCCCGTACGGACGTCCTTCGCCATCCGCGTCAGCTCGTCACGCAACGACCTGACGGTGTCGCGGACGTCCTCCTTGACCTCGCGGGCGATGTCGCGGACGGACGCGGAGATCTCCTGCTCCAGGTCGTTGAGCTCGTCAAGCCGGTCGTTCAGCTCCTCGCGCCCCTTGTCGGTGATCGAGAACACCTTCTTGCCGTCGACCACCTCGTGCGTCACCAGCCCCTCCTCCTCCAGGCGGGCCAGACGCGGGTAGATCGTGCCGGGCGAGGGCGAGTAGACCCCGAGGAATCGGTCCTGCAACAACCGGATGACCTCGTACCCGTGACGCGGGCTCTCCTCCAGCAGCTTGAGCAGGTACAGCCGCAGCCGACCATGACCGAAGACAGGGCTCATTCTTTTTCTCCCTTGAGCAGCGTGACCTCGCCGGAGACCGTGGTGGCCGAGAGGGAGGCCATGCCGCCGCCCAGCCGGCCCGACATCGTTCGGGTGCCAGGGCTGCTCGTGTTGGACAGTTCGTCGAACGCGCTGATCAGCCTGCCGGAGGTGGCTCTGGCGGTGACGTCGGCGTCGGTGTTCTCGGGCAGCCTCACCAGGATGTCACCCGACACGCTGCTGAACGTCACGTGGGCCGTCGGCCGCAGCGCCAGGTCGGTCACGATGCGGCCGGAGACGGTTTTGGCGCGCAGCCGGTGCGGTGTGCCGTCGGCCACGGTCAGGTCGCCGGAGACGCTGTTGAACGACAGGTCGCCGTCCATCGCGCGGCTCTCGACGGCGCCCGAGACGGTGTTGGCGGCCACGTCGCCGCTGACCCCGTCGAGCACGATGTCGCCGGAGACGCTCTTGACGTGGGCCATCCGCTCGAACCCGGCCACGAGCGCGGGCGCCGACACCACGCCGGCCTTGACCTTGCAGGTCTTGGGCACGGAGATGGACAGCACCGTGCGGCGCCGGTCGCGGCGGAGCCAGCCGAGCATGCCGTCCCAGGTGAGGTCGCGGTAGGCGACGGTCAGCGCCCGGGCGTCCTCGTCGTACGTGACCAGCAGCGGGGAGACCGAGTCGATCTCGGCGATCTCCAGCGTGGGCGGGCCCTCGCCCGCCAGCACGTCGAGGCGGCCGGAGACGATGCGGACGTCGAGCGACGTCACGTCGCCGAACGTGAGGTGCTCGGGCTCGTCGATGGTCCATTGCTGCATGTTCCCCGCCCTTCTCGGCGACACGTCCCTACACAAAACACGATATGTCGCGTTGAAGGGAAACTCAAGATGTATCGCGTTATGCGTCCGGGTCGTGCTCGTGGCAGATGAGGCCGAAGGTCAGTCGTCCTCGTCGTCGAGGCGGGCCAGCCAGGTGGCCAGGCGCTCGATCGGCGTCTCGAACTCGGGGTTGAGGTCGATGAACTCGCGCAGGCGCTCACTGAGCCACAGGAGGCTGACCTCCTCCTCGCCGCGCCGTTCGACCAGCTCCTCGATCCCCCGATCGGTGAAGTACATCGCTGTTTTCCGTTCCTTCCGCAAGACGTGCCCGCCTGACTTTAGCCTGCCGGACGGCCTGGTCAGAAAAGCGGCGAGCCCCCGGCCGCGGTGCCGGGGGCTCGCCGTGGTGGATCAGGCGAAGATCTGCTCGAGGATCTCCTCGAGCTCCTGGTCGTGGGAGTTGTGCGAGCCCGTCGCCGGCGAGCTGTTGGCACGGCGCGACACCCGCCGCAGCGCGCGTCCGCCGAGCGTCTGCGGCTCCTCGGCCAGCCGGAGCGTCAGGTAGGGCCACGGGCCCATGTTGACCGGCTCGTCCTGGGCCCAGACCAGCTCGGCCTGGGCGCTGTAGCGGCCCAGCTCGGCGGCCAGCTCCTCGGCCGGGAACGGGTAGAGCCGCTCCAGCCGGACGATAGCGACGTTGTCGTTGCCCAGCTTGTCACGCTGCGCGGCCAGCTCGTAGTAGAGCTTGCCGGAGCAGAGGACGACCCTGGTGACCTTGGCCGGGTCGACCGTGGTGTCGCCGAGGACGGGCTGGAAGGTGCCCGAGGTGAAGTCGGACGCCTTGGACGTGGCCGCCTTGTGGCGCAGCAGCCACTTCGGCGTGAAGACCACCATGGGCTTGCGCCGCTCCGACTCCACCTGCCAGCGCAGCAGGTGGAAGTAGTTGGCCGGCGTGGTGGGCTGCGCGACCGTCATGTTGTCGAGCGCGCAGACCTGCAGGAACCGCTCGATGCGGGCGGAGGAGTGGTCGGGGCCCTGGCCTTCGTAGCCGTGCGGCAGCAGCAGCACGACCGAGGAGCGCTGGCCCCACTTCTGCTCGCCCGACGAGATGAACTCGTCGATGATCGTCTGGGCGCCGTTGACGAAGTCGCCGAACTGCGCCTCCCAGGCGACCAGGGCCTCGGGGCGGACGAAGCTGTAGCCGTACTCGAAGCCGAGGGCGGCGTACTCGCTGAGCAGCGAGTCGTAGACGTAGAACTTCGAGGTGCCCTCGTTGAACGCCTTGAGCGGGGTGTGCTCGGCGCCGGTCATGCGGTCGACCAGGACGGCGTGCCGCTGGGTGAACGTGCCGCGCCGGGAGTCCTGGCCGACCAGGCGGACCGGGTGGCCGTCGAGCAGCAGCGAGCCGAACGCCAGCGTCTCGCCCATTGCCCAGTCGATCGTGTCCTGCTCGACCATCTGGCCGCGGCGCTGCAGCACGGGCGCCAGGCGCGGGTGCGGCGTGAAGCCCTCGGGCAGGTTGAGCTGGGTGTCGACGATGCGCTTGAGCGTTTCGTGGGTGATCGCCGTCGGCGTGTCGTCGTGGGACCACTTGACCACCTCGGCCGGAGGCACCCGCATCGCGGCGGCCTCCTGCGGCTTCTTGGCGGCCTCGCGGACCTCGGTGAACGCCTGCTCCAGCTTGGCCTGGTAGTCGCGCAGCGCCTGCTCGGCCTCCTCGACCGTGATGTCGCCCCGGCCGATCAGCGCCTCGGTGTAGAGCTTGCGGGTCGAGCGCTTGGCGTCGATGAGGTCGTACATCAACGGCTGGGTGAAGGCGGGGTTGTCGCCCTCGTTGTGGCCGCGGCGGCGGTAGCAGATGAGGTCGATGACGACGTCCTTGCGGAACGCCTGGCGGTATTCGTAGGCCAGCTGGCCCACGCGCACCACGGCCTCGGGGTCGTCGCCGTTGACGTGGAAGATCGGCGCCTGGATCATCCGGGCCACGTCGGTCGCGTAGACCGACGAGCGGGACGAGGCAGGCGAGGTGGTGAAGCCCACCTGGTTGTTGACCACCACGTGGACGGTGCCGCCGGTGCGGTAGCCGCGCAGCTGCGACAGGTTGAGCGTCTCGGCCACGACGCCCTGGCCGGCGAAGGCCGCGTCACCGTGGACGAGCACCGGCAGGACGCTGAAGCCCTCCTCGCCGCGCTCCAGGAGGTCCTGCTTGGCGCGGACGACGCCTTCGAGGACCGGGTCGACGGCCTCCAGGTGGGAGGGGTTGGCGACCACGGAGGCGGTGATGGTCTTGCCGCTCGGCGCGGTAAACGTGCCCGCGGCGCCGAGGTGGTACTTCACGTCGCCCGAGCCGTGCGCCGTGCGCGGGTCGATGTTGCCCTCGAACTCGCCGAAGATCTGGGCGTACGACTTGCCCACGATGTTGGCCAGCACGTTGAGCCGGCCGCGGTGGGCCATGCCGATGACGACCTCGTCGAGGCCCTCGTCGGCGGCGTCGCTGATCACCGAGTCGAGCAGCGGGATCAGGGACTCGCCGCCCTCCAGGGAGAAACGCTTCTGGCCGACGAACTTCGTCTGCAGGAAGGTCTCGAACGCCTCGGCGGTGTTGAGCCGGCTGAGGATGTTGAGCTGCTCGGCGCGCTCGGGGGAGGCGTGCGGCTTCTCCACCCGCGCCTGGATCCAGGCCCGTTCCTCGGGGTTCTGGATGTGCATGTACTCGATGCCGACCGTGCGGCAGTAGGAGTCGCGCAGCACGCCGAGGATCTCGCGCAGCTTCATCAACGGGCGGCCGCCGAAACCGCCGGTGGCGAACTCGCGCTCGAGGTCCCACAGCGTCAGGCCGTGGGACTGGATGTCGAGGTCGGGGTGCTTGCGCTGCTTGTATTCGAGCGGGTCGGTCTCGGCCATCAGGTGGCCGCGTACGCGGTAGGCGTGGATCAGCTCGATCACGCGCGCGGACTTGGCCACGTCGTCGTCGTGGGAGGCCGAGATGTCCTGGACCCAGCGGACCGGCTCGTACGGGATCCGCAGCGACTCGAAGATGTCGTCGTAGAAGCCGTCCTCGCCGAGCAGCAGCCGGTGGATCTGGCGCAGGAAGTCACCCGACTGGGCGCCCTGGATGATCCGGTGGTCGTAGGTGCTGGTCAGCGTCATGACCTTGGAGATGCCGAGGCGCGCGAGCGTCTCGTGCGCGGCTCCCTGGTATTCGGCCGGATATTCCATCGCGCCGACGCCGATGATCGTGCCCTGACCGGACATGAGGCGCGGAACGGAGTGGACGGTGCCGATCGTGCCGGGGTTGGTCAGCGAGATCGTGGTGCCGGAGAAGTCGTCGACGCCCAGCTTGCCGGCGCGCGCCTTGCGGACGACGTCCTCGTAGGCCATCCAGAACTGCCGGAAGTCCATCTCTTCCGCGGCCTTGATGGAGGGCACGAGGAGCTGG
The DNA here is from genome assembly GCF_004348995.1 of Nonomuraea terrae. Taxonomy (GTDB): domain Bacteria; phylum Actinomycetota; class Actinomycetes; order Streptosporangiales; family Streptosporangiaceae; genus Nonomuraea; species Nonomuraea terrae. The sequence goes on along the minus strand of NZ_SMKQ01000075.1, from coordinate 26,177 downwards.
CGCTCGCCGTTGCTCTTCTGAACGTCGATGGCCAGGCCGAAGCCGACGTGCTCGGGCTTGACCAGGGTCGGCTTGCCGTCGATCTCCGCGTAGGAGGAGTTCATCTCCGGCATGGCCTTCAGCGCCTTGACGATCGCGTATCCGATCAGGTGCGTGAAGGAGACCTTGCCGCCGCGACCCCGCTTGAGGTGATTGTTGATCACGATGCGGTTGTCGATGAGCAGCTTCGCCGGGATGGCGCGGACGCTCGTCGCGGTGGGGACCGCCAGCGACATGTCCATGTTGGCGGCCGTGCGGGCCGCCGCGCCGCGCAGCTTGACCTCCTCGGCGCCCTTGGGCACCGGGGTGGCGGGCTGCTTCGGCTTCTCGGCCGCCGGAGCGGCGGCCGGTGCGGCCGGTGCGGCCGGTGCGGCGGGTGTGGCGGGTGCCGGTGGCTGGGGAGGCGCGGGCGCGGTGACTGTGCCGTTCGCCGCCTCCCTGACCGGGGTCCGGCCCGGTCCGTAATCAGGGTTGTAGTCAGCGAAGAAGTTCCACCAGGCCTTGTCGACAGACTCAGGATCTTGGAGGTACTTCTGGTACAGCTCGTCGACAAGCCATTCGTTCTGACCAAAGCTTGCCAGCGGGTTTGTCCGCGACGACTCAGACGACACGGCGGAAATCGCCCTCTTCCGCAGATCGGCGTTGATGTTAGAGAACCTGTCCAAGGCTACTCGCCCAAAGCGGCACCGCGCGCCGAAGAGCACGCGCCGCCTCGAACGATCCTCTCAGGACCGTGCGAAGAGGTCACGCCTCCCTAGTCAATCCGGGTGGTGCCGCATTTATTACTCTTTGGTATCAACGGTACGTCCGTGGGTTTATTTCCCGTCCGATAGCAATCTGCTACTGATCCGCACCTCTGGCGACAACTCGGACAGAAGGTCGGCCAGTTCCTCGCCCGCCTGCTTGAGCTCCTCCAGTGACATGGGCTCCAGGCGTTCGAGCAGGAAGATCGCGTTGGTGGTCTCCTCGGTGAGGCGGGTGCGCGCCACCTGGCGCCAGTTCCACCGGCGGCAGGTGACGCCGAGGTCGTCGCGCCAGATCACCTCGCCGGGATCCGGCTGACCGAGCGCCTCCTCCGACGCCTCGTCGCCGGTGGCCCGCACCAGCCGCGCGGGGCCGGCGTAGTGGTCGAGGTCCTCGCCGCCGATGGGCAGCGCGTGCTTGACGCTGATCGAGTTGTACGCGTCGACCGCCTGGTTGATCTCGGGCAGCGGCATCCGCCGGGTGAGCGCGTCGACCGAGGGCCGGGTGCGCTGCGGCTTGGCCCCGAACCCGCGGTAGGCGTCCTTCCAGGCGTCGATCTTGTCCGTCTGGACCTCGCACGCCGACGCCTCGGCCAGCCAGGCGCGGGAGCGGTCGTCGGTGGGCCCGTTGCGCAGGCCGTGGGCGGTCATCACGAGGACCGCGAAGTCGGGGCGGAGGGCGAAGACCGCGTCGTCCACCCAGATGTCGTCGAGCATGACCCCCAGTCTAGGAGCCGGAAAACCGCAAAGGATACTTTGCAAAATTCCCTTTGTGGTTTAGTCTCGGCCGCATGGAGGACCGCTACAGGATCAGCGACCCGCAGGTGCTCAAAGCGGTCGCCCACCCGCTGCGGGCCAGGCTGCTCGGCCTGCTGCGCGCCGACGGCCCGGCCACCGCGAGCGAGCTCGGCCGCAAGGTCGCGGAGAGCTCCGGCTCGACCAGCTACCACCTGCGCGAGCTGTTCAGGCACGGCTTCATCGAGGAGGACCCCGACCGGCGCGACGGCCGTGAGCGCCGCTGGCGGGCCCGCCACCGCTACACGTCGTGGAACAGCCGCGAGCTCTACGGCACGGCCGAGGGCCGCGAGGCGGTCAGGGTCTTGCGGCTGCGGCAGGCCGACCATCTGGCGCGGGCGATCGAGGAGTTCGACGAGGGCGAGTGGGCGCCCGAGTGGGTGGAGGCGGCCGGCATGAGCGACCACGTCCATGAACTGCCGCCGGCCGCGCTGGCCGAGTTCGCGGCGCGCGCCGAGGAGTTGCTGGCCGAGCTGGCCGCGCGTCACGCGGGCGAGCCGGAGGCCAGGCAGGTCTACATCTGGGTCGGGGGCTTCCCCCGCAAGCGGGAGGAAGAGGCGTGACCGCGCGTTCCGCGTTACGGCGCTACATGCTGGTCAATTTTCTGACCTGGCTGCCCGTGGGGCTGATGATGCCCGCCATGGTGCTGCTGATGACCGAGCGAGGTCTCGGCCTGGCCCAGGCCGGGCTGGCGATCACCGTGTTCTCGGTCGTCACCGTGACGCTGGAGCTGCCCACCGGGGGCCTGGCCGACATCCTGGGGCGGCGTGTGGTGCTGGCCGCCTCCGCCGCGTTCCTGGTGGCGGCGCTGGTGATGATGAGCGTGGCCACGACGTTCTGGATGTTCCTGGTCAGCGGGGTGCTCAAGGGCGTCGCCAGAGCGCTGTCCAGCGGCCCCGCCACCTCCTGGTACGTCGACACGCTCCACGGGATCGACGGCCCCGGCGCCGACCTCAAGCCGGGCCTGGCCCGCGGTGGCGCCGTGGAGTCGGCCTCCCTCTGCCTCGGCGTGCTGGCCGGCGGCGCCCTGCCGCTCGTGGTGCCGCCGAAGCTGATGTTCCCGCTGGCCGCGCCGAGCCTGGTGGGCGCGGTGGCGGCGGTGATCCACCTGGTCGTGGTGCTGTTCGCGCTGCCCGAGCCGGCGCATGGGCGCCGCTCGCTCGCGGGCGTGCTGCGTGAGGTGCCCGCCACGGTGGCGGGCGGCGTGCGCCTGGCGGTCGGCGGCCCCGTGCTGCGCCGTCTCATGCTCGCCGCCCTCGGGTCGGGCGTCATGCTCGCCTCCATCGAGCTGCTCACCCCCGGCCGCCTGGCCGAGCTGGCCGGCGGCGCCGAGGCGGGCGGCATGGCCTACGCCGTGGTGGCCGCGCTCGGCTTCGCGGGCAGTGCGCTCGGCAGCGCGCTCGCCCCCGGCGTGGCCCGGCTGGCCGGGGGCTCGGCCCGGGGCACGATCGCGGGCTCGGTGCTGGCGGCGTGCTCCGTCGGCGCGCTGGCCGCGACGGCCGGGCTCGGCGGCGCGGCCGGGCTGCTGTCCGCCGCCCTGGCGTACGTCCTGCTCTTCGCGGGCGGCTCGGTGGCCGGGCTGCTGTGCCTGGAGATGACGCATCGCGCGGTCCGCGCCGCCGAGCGCACCACCGTCACCTCGACGAGCTCGCTGGCGCTGCAGGCGGGCGGGGTGGCGGCCAACGTGTGGGCCGGTGCGCTGGCGGCCCAGGCGGGGGTGGGTGCCGCGTGGGGAGTGACCGCCGCGGTCGTGCTGGCCTCGGCCCTGCTGTTCGTCCGGATGCCCGTTACGGCGACCAGTCCAGCTCCGGCCCTACCGGCACGATCCGGCTCGGGTTGAGGTCCGTCTGCGTCATGAAGTAGTGGCGCTTGATGTGGTCGAAGTCGGTGGTGTCGCGGAAGGCCGGGACGGCGTGCAGCCGGCGCGTGTACGCCCACAGCGCCGGATAGTCCGTCAGCCGCCGTACCGAGCACTTGAAGTGGGAGTGGTAGACGGTGTCGAACCTGACGAGGGTCGTGTAGAGGCGCACGTCGCTGTCGGTCAGCGTGTCGAAGAGGTACCGCGACTCCGACAGCCGCACCTCCAGGAAGTCGAGCGTGGTGAAGACACGGGCCACCGCCTCCTCGTACGCCTGCTGGTCGCGCGCGAACCCCGCCTCGTAGACCGCGTTGTTGAGCCCGTGGTAGAGGCGGTCGTTCATGATGTCGATGTCGGGGCGCAGGCGCTCGGGATAGAGGTTGGGCGAGGTGCCCCACGACATCTCCAGATCGAGGGTGATCCGCGGGAAGTCGTTGGTGACGATCCGCCCCTCCTTGGCGTCCCAGACGCACGGCACGGTGTAACGGCCGGTGTAGCCGGGGTCGGTCGCGTGGTAGAGCTCCGACAGGTACTCGGGGTCGCCGCCGGGGATGCGCCAGCCCTTCTCGTCGCGGATCGGGTCGACGATCACGACGTCCAGGAGGTCCTGGAGGCCGAGCAGCTCGCGCACGATCAGCACCCGCTGGGCCCACGGGCAGGCGTAGGAGGCGTAGAGACGGTAGCGGCCTGGCTCGGGCGGGCCGAGGCGGTCGGTGAAGCGGTTGGGTTGCCGGACGAAGCGGCCGGCCTCGGAGATCTCGCGGCTCAGCTTCATGCCCCCAGTAGAACACGATTCGGATACAGAACTATATTCGGCCTGTGGCGAAATTTGCAGTGACCCCGGCCAACGAGGCGCAGCGGGACGCGTGGACCGGCGGCGCCTTCCCCGACGTCGAACGGGTGCGTCCCGGGCTGTGGTCCATCCCGGTGCCCATTCCGATCAACCCCCTCCGGTACGTGCTCGTCTACGCCCTGGAGCTCGCCGACGGCGTGGCGATCATCGATGCCGGGTGGAACACCGACGAGGCGTACGACGCGCTCGTCGCCGGGCTGGGCGTGGCCGGGTACGCCATCACCGACGTCAAGGGCGTGCTCGTCACCCACATGCACCCCGACCACTACGGACTGGCCGGGCGCGTACGCGAGGCGTCGGGCGCCTGGATCGCGCTGCACCCGGCCGACGCCCGCCTGCTGCGCGAGCGCTACGACGACGAGGCCCTCCACTCCCTGGTCGAACGGGAGCGCGCGCTGCTGCTGCGCTGCGGCGTCCCGCCGGAGACCCTCGACGAGCTGGCCGGCGCCTCGATGCGGATCCGGCACGTGGTCTCCATGGCCAGGCCCGACCGGCTGGTCGAGGACGACGAGGACCTGGGCCTGCCCGGCTGGGACCTCAAGGCCGTCTGGACCCCCGGCCACTCGCCGGGGCACCTGTGCTTCGTCTCGCCCGCGCGGCGGCTGCTGTTCTCCGGTGACCACGTGCTGGCGAGGATCACGCCCATGGTGGCCGTGCACCCGCAGTCGGGGCCGAACCCGCTCGCCGACTACCTCGACTCGCTGGCCGCCGTGCGCAAACTGGAGGTGGACGAGGTGCTGCCCGCGCACGAGTACCGGTTCCTGGAGCTGGCCGAGCGGGTGGATCACGTGATGGCGCACCACGACGAGCGGCTGGCCGAGGTCGAGCGGGTCGTGGGCGCGCACGACGGGGTGGACTGCTGGCGCGTGGCGACCGGCCTGACCTGGTCGCGGCCGTGGGAGACGATCCCGCCGTACATGCGGCGCTCGGCCAACAACGAGACGCTGGCGCACCTGGTGTGGCTGGAGGCGCGCGGGCGGGTGGTCAGGGAGCCGGGCGAGCCGGACCTGTGGCGGCCGGCCTGAGGGCGGTTATCGTACTCGTACCAGAATGTTGTTCTCCTGCGCGGGAGGTCCGATGCTTCGGTTCGATGACAGGGTCGCGATCATCACAGGGGCCGGGCACGGCCTCGGCAGATCGCACGCGCTCCTGCTGGCCGAGCGGGGCGCCAAGGTCGTCGTCAACGACCTCGGCGGCGCGCTCGACGGCACGGGGGCCTCCGCCGGGCCCGCCGCCGAGGTGGTCGAGCTGATCACCAAGAACGGCGGCCAGGCCGTGGCCAGCACCGACGACGTCGCCACACCCGAGGGCGCCAAGGCCCTCGTCCAGGCCGCCGTGGACGCCTTCGGCAAGGTCGACATCGTCGTCAACAACGCGGGCATCCTGCGCGACAGGTCGTTCGGCAAGATGACGGTCGAGGACTTCGACGCGGTGCTCGCCGTCCACGTACGCGGCTCCTACCTGGTCAGCCAGGCCGCCTACCCGCTGATGAAGGCGGCCGGCTACGGGCGCGTCGTCAACACCACCAGCCCGGCCGGCCTGTTCGGCAACTTCGGCCAGGCCAACTACTCCACCGCCAAGATGGGCCTGGTCGGCCTGACCAAGACGATCGGCATCGAGGGCGCGCGCAACGGCATCAAGGCCAACGCCATCGCGCCCATCGCCTGGACCCGGATGACCGAGTCGCTGCTGCCGGCCGAGTTCGAGGCCAGGTTCACGCCGGAGCGGGTCAGCGCGCTGGTGGCGTACCTCGTGCACGAGTCGTGCGAGGCGAGCGGCGAGGTGTTCAGCGTCGGCGCCGGGCGGGTGGCGCGCGTCTTCGTGGCCGAGGGGCCGGGCTGGAAGACGGACGACCTCACCCCCGAGGCCATCGCCGGCAACTGGGAGTCGGTGATGGCCGAGCAGCCGTACGTGCTGTCGGCCTCCGACTCCATGAAGCGGATGCTCTAGCTCCGCGGGGTCCCCGCCGCCGGGCAAGTCACCTCCGCGGCGGGGACCTTCCCTTCCGGCCCCTCCAGCAGGTACGCGTCCACCGCCTCGTCGACGCGATCGTCGCCGGTCCGGTCCGGTACGCGGTGTGCGCGTTGTTCCGCGCCGTCACCGGCACGAGCCGGCCCCCGCTTCACCCACTCGAAGAGATCCGCGCCCCCTGGCGACCTCCGCCTTCGCCGCGAGCTGCTCAGGCGGCGGCCGGGCCGACGTGTCGCGTACGCGGTCATGGCCTTGATGAGACCCTCGCGAGGGCCAGGCGACAGATCAGGTGGAGCTCCCAATGCCGGGCAAGCGCCGAAATGTCGGAAATTTTAAGCACAACCTGGGCTTTGTTCGATCTTCGGCGGAAGTTAGGGGAGTTTGGTCGATTCTCGCTCTTGATTTGCCGCATCGGTGATCTTATTGTCGGCGGCATGACCCCCCAGCCGGGCTCCGCCGGCGACGTGCTGACGCTCATCAGCGCCGGCTCGGCCACGACCCGTTCCGATCTCGCGAGGCTCACCGGCCTGGCCAGGTCCACGATCTCCCAGCGCGTGGACGCGCTGATCGAGCGTGGCCTGGTCGAGGAGACCGAGAGCGGCGAATCCACCGGCGGACGTCCGCCGCGCCAGCTCCGCCTGCACACCGAGGACCACGCCTTCGCCGGCGTCGACCTGGGCGCCACCCACTGCCGGATCGCGCTCATGGACATCTCCGGCGACGTGCTGGCCGAGTGCGAGGACAAACTGCACATCGGCGAGGGCCCCGACAAGGTGCTCGGCCACGTCGACCAGCGCCTCGACCACCTGCTCAGCCAGGCGGGCCGGCCCCGCAAGGCGCTGCGCGCCCTCGGCATCGGCGTGCCGGGGCCAGTGGAGTTCGCCACCGGCCGGCCGAACAACCCGCCGATCATGCCCGGCTGGAACGACTACCCCATCCCCGAGTACTTCGAGGGCGTCGAGGTCCTGGTCGACAACGACGTCAACGTGATGGCGCTGGGCGAGCACCGCGGCGCCTTCCCGGACACCGAGCACCTGCTGTTCGTCAAGGTCGGCACCGGCATCGGCTGCGGCATCATGGCCGAGGGCAAGCTCCACCGGGGCGCCCAGGGCTCGGCCGGCGACATCGGCCACATCCGGGTCAGCGGCCACGACGACGCCGGCTGCCGGTGCGGCAACAGCGCCTGCCTGGAGGCCGTGGCGGGCGGCGCCGCGATCGCCCACCGGCTCACGGAGCTCGGCCTGCCCGCCGAGTCGGGAGCCGACGTGGTGGCGCTCGTACAGGCCGGGAACACCCAGGCGCTGCGGCTGGTCAGAGAGGCCGGCCGGCTCATCGGCGAGGTGCTCGCCAGCCTGGTCAACTTCTTCAACCCCGAGGTCATCGTGATCGGCGGCGCGCTGTCGCGGGTGCACGAGCACCTCCTGGCCGGCATCAGGGAGACGGTCTACCGCAGGTCGCTCCCGCTGGCCACCCACCATCTGTCGATCACGCCGAGCCGTACGGGCATCAACGCCGCCGTGCTCGGCGCCGGGATGCTCGCCATCGAGCACTACCTGTCACCGGACAACATCAACCGCATCGTCAACGCCTGAAAGGGACCTCCGATGCTGGTCATGCAGGGCATCGTCAAGCAGTTCCCCGGCGTGCGCGCGCTGGACGGAGTCGACCTCGACGTACGGGCGGGAGAGGTGCACTGCCTGCTGGGCCAGAACGGCGCCGGCAAGTCCACCCTGATCAAGGTCCTGGCCGGGGTCCACCAGCCCGACGAGGGCACCATCCAGTTCGACGGGAAGGAAGTGCGCCCCACCAGCCCGATCGACGCCATCAGGCTCGGCTTCGCCACCATCTACCAGGAGCTCGACCTCGTCGACGGGCTCAGCGTGGCCGAGAACATCTTCCTCGGCCACGAGCACGCCCGCCTGGGCTTCACCAACAGGGCGGCGGCCAACCGCGCCGCCGCCGAGGTGCTGGACCGCCTCGGCCACCCGGACATCCGCCCGTCGACCGAGGTCGGACGGCTCTCCCCGGCTGCCAAACAGGTCGTCTCGATGGCCCGCGCGCTCTCCCACGAGGCCCGCCTGATCATCATGGACGAGCCCTCGGCCGCCCTCGCCCACGACGAGGTGGCCAACCTCTTCCGTATCATCCGCGAGCTGACCGCCCAGGGCGTGGCCGTGGTCTACATCTCCCACCGGCTGGAGGAGATCCGCGACATCGGCGACCGGGTCACCGTGCTGAAGGACGGCCGTACGGTCGCCGTCGGCCTGCCCGCCCGCGACACCCCGACGTCCCGGATCGTCTCCCTCATGACCGGCCGCAACGTCGAGTACGTCTTCCCGGCCAGAGGCGGGCGCGAGCTCGGCGACGAGGTGCTGCGGGTGGAGAACCTGAGCGCGCGCGGCGTCTTCAGCGACGTGTCGTTCTCCGTGCGGGCGGGCGAGATCGTCGGCCTGGCCGGGCTCGTCGGCTCGGGCCGCTCGGAGATCCTCGAAGCCGTCTACGGCGCCCGCCCCGCCTCCGGCCGTGTCCTGCTCTCGGGCAAGCAGGTGCGCCGCGGCGTCGTCGGCACCGTCAAACACGGCATGGGCCTGGCCCCCGAGGAGCGCAAGGCCCAGGCCCTGCTCCTCGACCAGAGCGTCACCGCCAACATCACGCTCGGCACCCTGCCGGAGTTCGCCAGGTTCGGCTGGATCGACCGCAAACGCGAGCGCGCCGAGGCCAGGCGGCTGTCGGAAATGCTGTCAATCCGGCCGCCTGACCCCGAACGCCCGATCCGCACCCTTTCCGGCGGCAACCAGCAGAAGGCCGTGCTCGCCCGCTGGCTGCTCGGCGGGCGCCGGCTGCTGCTGCTCGACGAGCCCACCCGCGGTGTGGACGTGGGCGCGCGGGCCGAGCTGTACGCCGTGATCCACGACCTGGCCAAGCAGGGCATCGGCGTGCTGCTGGTCTCCAGCGAGGTGCCCGAGGTGCTCGGACTCGCCGACCGGGTGCTGGTGCTGCGCGAGGGCCGGGTCATCCACGAGGGCGACGCGGCGGGGCTGGACGAGCACCGCGTACTGGACATGATCATGAATGGGAAGGCGGCGTGATGAGCGAGCCCACGAAATCGCAGGCGCCGGCGGCCACGGGGCGCGCCGGTCCGATCCGCGGGACCGTTCCCGTGCTGCGCGGAGTCGGCGAGATGCGCCACCTCGGCCTGCTGGCCGCGCTGGCGATCCTGATCGTCGTCGGCCTGGTCACCCGGCCGGACAACTTCGCCACCACGTCCAACCTGATCAGCATCCTGTCGCTGGCGGCCACGATCGGCGTGATCACGGTCGGCGCCACGTTCGTGATCATCGGTGGGGGCATCGACCTGTCGGTGGGCGCGGTCATGGCGCTCGCCTCGGTCTGGGCGACGACCCTGGCCACGCAGTCGTACGGGCCGGTGGTGATGGCGATCTGCGCGATCCTCGTCGGCACCGGAGCGGGACTGGTCAACGGGTGGCTCATCGCCTACGGGCGTCTGGTGCCGTTCATCGCCACGCTGGCCATGCTGGTGGCCGCGCGGGGCCTCGCGCAGCGGATGTCCGACCGCAGGACGCAGCTCATCCAGGCGGAGAACTCCGCCATCGTGGACCTGTCGACCTCGCGGGTGCTCGGCATCCCGCTGCTGGTCTACATCTTCGCGCTGGTCGTGGTGCTCGGCTGGATCCTGCTCAACCGCACGACGTTCGGGCGGCGCACGTACGCGGTCGGGGGCAACCCCGAGGCCGCCCGCCTGGCCGGCATCGACGTGCGCAGGCACACGATGCTGCTCTACGCCCTGTCGGGGATGTGCTGCGGCATCGCCGCCATCCTCATCATGGCGCGCACGACGACGGGCTCGTCCACCCACGGCGACCTGTACGAGCTCGACGCGATCGCCGCCGTCATCATCGGCGGCACGCTGCTCACCGGGGGACGCGGGACGATCATCGGCTCCATCCTGGGCCTGCTGATCTTCACCCTGATCACCAACCTTTTCATTCTCAACGGGCTCAACACCAGCGACCAGCTGATCGCCAAGGGCCTGATCATCGTCGTCGCCGTCCTTCTCCAGCGGCGGAACCTGAAGGAGAGATCACCATGAGCGAGAACGTCGCACGCCGTGGCTTCCTTGTCGGCGGAGCAGCCCTCTTAGCGACGGGCTGCACCAGCAACGAGCCCGCGGCCGCGCCCACCAGCGCGGCCCCCGCCCCCGCCGCCACGGGCGGCAACGACCAGCCGGGCGATCGGGTGGTGATCGGCTTCTCGGCCCCGGCCGCCGACCACGGCTGGATCGCCGCGATCGCCAAGAACGCCCAGGCGACCGCCGAGCAGTACTCGGACGTCGAGTTCCGGCCCGTGGAGCCGACGAACGACATCAACCAGCAGATCTCCGCGGTCGAGTCGCTCATCGCGGCCAAGGTGAACGCGCTGGTGATCCTGCCCAACGACGGCCAGCAGCTCAACCAGGTCGCGCTGCAGGCCACCGAGGCCGGCATCCCGGTCATCAACCTCGACCGCGTCTTCCCCGACAAGCTCGCCTACCGCACGTGGGTCGGCGGCGACAACTACGGCATGGGCGTGGCCGCCGGCCACTTCATCGGCAAGCAGCTGCAGTCCAAGAACGTCTCCAACCCCGTGATCGTCGAGATCCAGGGCATCGCCACGCTCCCGCTGACCCAGGAGCGCAGCCAGGGCTTCGAGGACGCGCTCAAGGAGTACAACTTCACCGTCACCGCCAAGCAGGACGCCCAGTTCACCGTCGAGACCGGCAACGAGGTGGCCGCATCGCTGCTCCAGGCGCACAGCAAGATCGACGCGCTCTGGAACCACGACGACGACCAGGGCGTCGGCGTGCTCGCCGCGATCAACGAGGCCAGCCGCAACGAGTTCATCATGGTCGGCGGCGCCGGCTCGGCGAACGCGATGCGCGAGATCCAGTCCGGCAACTCCGTGCTCCAGGCGACGGTGACCTACAGCCCGACCATGGCCTCCTCGGCGATCAAGCTCGCCCGTCTGATAGCACAGGGGAAGGGCATGAGTGATCTGGTCGAGAGGCAGGTTCCGCAGTCGATCACGCTCGCGTCGGAGACCATCACCCGGGAGAACGTCGCGAACTACCTGTCACTCGGCTTCGAATCCTGATCGGGGGTTGCATGTCAGACAAGACCACCATCGGCGTGGGAATGGTGGGCTACGCCTTCATGGGCCGCGTCCACTCCCAGGCCTGGCGCAGCGTCAGCGCCTTCTTCGACCTCCCGCTGAGCCCGCGGATGGCCGCGATCGCGGGCAGGTCGAAGGAGCGCACGGAAGCTGCCGCGGCACAGCTCGGCTGGGCTGCCGCCGAGACCGACTGGAGAGAGCTGGTCAAGCGCGACGACGTGCAGATCGTCGACATCTGCACGCCGGGTGACTCCCACGCGGAGATCGCCGTCGCCGCGCTCGAGGCCGGCAAACACGTGATCTGCGAGAAACCGCTGGCCAACACCGTCGCCGAGGCCGAGGCCATGGTGGCGGCGGCCGCCACGGCGCCGGGCAAGAGCATGGTGGCCTTCAACTACCGGCGGGTGCCCGCGATCGCGCTCGCCCGCCGGTACGTCGAGCAGGGCCGGATCGGCGAGATCAGGCACGTACGCGCCGCGTACCTGCAGGACTGGATCGTCGACCCGGACTTTCCGCTGGTCTGGCGGCTGCAGAAGGACAAGGCGGGCGCGGGCGCGCTCGGCGACATCGGCTCCCACATCGTCGACGCCGCCCAGTTCATCACCGGGCAGCGGATCCTCGGCGTCTCGGCGCTGACGGAGACGTTCATCAAGCAACGCCCGCTCGCGGCCGAGTCGGCCGGGCTCGGCGCCACCGCGTCGGCCGAGAAGGGCACGGTCACCGTCGACGACGCCGCCCTGTTCATCGGGCGGCTGTCGGGCGGCGGGGTGGCCTCGTTCGAGGCCACCCGGTTCGCCAGCGGGCGCAAGAACGCGATGCGCATCGAGATCAACGGCTCGCTGGGCAGCCTGGCGTTCGACTTCGAGGCCATGAACGAGTTGTGGCTCAGCGAGGGCGGGGGCGGCTTCGAGCGGATCCTCGTCACCGAGCCCGACCACCCGTACGTCGGCGCCTGGTGGCCGCCCGGCCACGGCCTCGGCTACGAGCACACCTTCACTCACGAGATCAAGGACTTCCTGGAGGCGGTCGCCACCGGCGCCGACCCCACGCCGTCGTTCGCCGACGGGCTGCGTGTGCAGCGGGTGCTGGAGGCGGTCGAGCGGAGCGCGGCTGAAGGCAGCCGCTACACGAACGTGGAGGACTGAATGAGACCCGTCACGCTGTTCACGGGGCAGTGGGCCGACCTGCCGTTCGAGGAGGTGTGCCGGTTGGCCGCCGAGTGGGGCTACGACGGTCTGGAGATCGCCTGCTCGGGCGACCACTTCGACGTCGAGCAGGCCGTCTCCGACCCGTCGTACGTGGAGCAGAAGCGCGCCCAGCTGGACAAGCACGGCCTGAAGGTGTGGACGATCTCCAACCACCTGGTCGGGCAGGCGGTCTGCGACCACCCGATCGACGAGCGGCACAAGGCGATCCTGCCCGCCCGCATCTGGGGCTCGGGCGACCCCGAGTCGGTGCGGCAGGCGGCGGCCGAGGAGATGAGGAACACCGCCAGGGCCGCCTCGCTGCTGGGCGTGGACACCGTGGTCGGGTTCACCGGCTCGTCGATCTGGCACACCGTCGCGATGTTCCCGCCGGTGCCGGCCTCGATGGTGGAGGCCGGCTACCAGGACTTCGCCGACCGCTGGAACCCGATCCTCGACGTCTTCGACGAGGTCGGCGTGCGGTTCGCGCACGAGGTGCACCCGAGCGAGATCGCCTACGACTACCACACGACCGTGCGCACCCTGGAGGCCATCGGCCACCGGCCCGCGTTCGGCCTCAACTGGGACCCGTCCCACATGGTGTGGCAGGACATCGACCCGGTCGGGTTCATCCTCGACTTCAAGGACCGCATCTACCACGTCGACTGCAAGGACACCCGGGTGCGGGTCGGCGACGGCCGCAAGGGCCGCCTGTCGTCGCACCTGCCGTGGGCCGACATGCGCCGCGGCTGGGACTTCGTCTCGACCGGCCGGGGCGACGTGCCGTGGGAGGACTGCTTCCGCGCACTCAACGCGATCGGCTACGAAGGCCCGATCTCGATCGAGTGGGAGGACGCGGGCATGGACCGGCTCGACGGGGCCAAGGAGGCGTTGGCGTACATCCGCAAGCTCAACTCCATCACCCCGCCCACGACGGCCTTCGACGCCGCCTTCTCCACCACCTGACCCGCCGGCCCCGCGCTCCCGCGCTCCGGGGGCGCGGGTCACCCATCACCCGGCGCGTTGAGCCGACCAGCGCCTGGGCGTCGTCGGTCGTTTCGATGAGCAAGGGTGCTCCCGCCGTCCGTGGTGGGGAAAGGTGGACCGAAGGGCTCTGACAAAAGGCCCTTCAGTACTCTTTTGGGGTGTTTGTCCAGAGTCTGCGGTCCGCGGAGGAACTGGAGCTGGCGGCCGGTCAGAGCTACATGCCGGTCATCGCCGAGCGGCGGCCCGACTACCGGGGAAGGCTCGACCTGCAGCTTCTGAGTATGTCCGTCTCCCTCTCCCAGGCCCGGATGACGCCGCTGCGGACGTTCAGGACACCGGGCATGGCCGCCAAGGCAGAGCGGGACGACCTGTTCTTCTGCGTCCACCTGGCGGGCTCCGGCCGGCTGCTCCAGCAGGGGCGGGCCGCCGAACTCCGCCCGGGCGTCGGCGTGCTGTACGAGGCCAGGAGCGCCTGGGAGATGGACTCCGTGTCCGACGTGCGCAGCCTGATGTTGCAGTTCCCGCGCGACCTGCTGCCCCTGCGGCCGTCCGAGATCACCGACGGCCTGGCGCGGGCCATGGACGTACGGTCGCCGGGCCTGCGGCTGCTGTCGGGGTACGTCGGCCAGTTGTTCCGGCTCGCCGACGACCTGTCAGCCGAGCAGCGCCACGACGCCGGCCTGGCGGGGGTCGAACTGCTCACGATGGCCCTGCGCGGCATGACGCCCATGGCGCCCTCCGACCGGAGCGCCGGTGAGGTGATGCTCGGGCTGATGCGTGCCCATGTCCGCGAGCACCTGGCCGACCCGCGTCTCACCGTGGCCGAACTGGCCCGCAGGCACCATGTCTCCGTCCGGCACGTGCACACGCTGTTCTCCGTGATCGGGACCACGCCGGGGGCGTACATCAGGCGGCAGCGGCTGCTCGCGGCGCGGGCGATGCTGGCGGACCCGAGGCACGACGTGCGCCCGGTGTCGGACATCGGGGCCGCCGTGGGGCTGTGCGAGCAGCGGACGTTCGAGCGGGCGTTCCAGCGGGAGTTCGGCATGACGCCCGCGGGCTGGCGGCGGGAGCGTCGCGCGCACGAATCGACGTCCGGGAGCGCACAAATCGTCGTACCGGGGCCGGGCGCTGACCTGGTCGAATGAGCGGCATGACGGACATCATCCTTGACCCTGAACTGGTCGGCCTCGCCGCCGCCATCCCTCCCCTGGACCTGACGGATCTGGCGGCGGCTCGGGAGAGCGAGCGGCACATCGTCGCGCACCTGGCGGCGTACGAATCCCGTACCCCCTTGACGGTGCGGGACCTGCTCGTCCCCGGCCCGGCGCAGGCCCCGGACGTGCCCGTACGGGTGTACGCGCCCGCCGGCCACACGGAACCGCTGCCTGCCCTGCTGTACCTGCACGGCGGTGCGTACGTCATGGGCAGCCTGGCGCTGACCGACACCCCGGCACGGCAGATCGCCGACCGGGCGGGCGTCGTCGTGGTGGCAGTGGACTACCGGCTGGCTCCCGAGCACCCCTACCCAGCGGGCCTTGAGGACTGCTACGCGGCGCTCGGCTGGCTCAGCGGCGAGGGCGCGGCTCTCGGCGTCGACACCGGCAGGATAGGCGTGCTCGGCGAGAGCGCGGGCGGCGGCCTGGCGGCCGCGTTGACCCTGCTCTCCCGCGACCGCGGCGGGCCGCGCCTGATCGCCCAGTTCCTCGACGCCCCCACGGTGGACGACCGGCTCGGCACACCGTCGATGCGCGACCTTCCCGACACGCCGATCTGGCAGGCCAGGAACTCCGTGCACAGCTGGCGTCTCTACCTCAAGGGGACCGCGGAGCCGGGCGGCCCGGACGTGCCCGTGCACGCGGCTCCGGCCCGTGCCCGGGTGCGGGATCTCGCCGGCCTGCCCCCGGCCTGGACGGTGGCGTACCAGATCGATCCCACCCGCGACGAGGGGATCGACTACGCGCGCCTGCTCATGCAGGCCGGGGTGCCCACGGAGCTGCACCACTACAGCGGGGCCTTCCACGTCGCGCACGCCATCCCGGGCACGGCCATCGGCGAGCGGATGATCGCCGACCGGATCGAGGCCATCGGCCGCCTGCTCGGCGCGTAGGAAGCCGGCGGCCCCCTCCGTGCGGCGCGGAGGAGACCGCCGGGGCTCGTCAGTCCATCAGCACGATCTGACGGAGCGCCTCGCCGCCGCGCAGCGCCGCGACCGCGTCGTTCAGGTCGCCGAGGCGGATGCGGGCGCTGATCATGGATTCGAGGTCGAGCAGGCCCGCCTTGTGCAGCTTGGCGAAGTACGGGAAGTCGTGCCGGACGTCGGACTCGCCGTACAGGCTGGACAGCAGCCTCTTGCCCTCGAACAGCAGGCTGAAGGCCGACAGCGACACCATGTCGTCCATCGCGCCCGCGCCCACCACGATGACGTCGCCGCCCGACCGGGTGACCTGCCAGGCGCTCTGGATCGTGGCGGACTTGCCGACCACCTCGAAGCCGTAGTCGAAGCCCGCGCCGCCGGTGAGCTCCTGGAGCGCGCCGGGCACCTCGTCGGGCGTCGCCGCGTGGGTGGCGCCGACCTTCCTGGCCAGCTCGTGCTTCGACTCCAGCGGGTCGATCGCGAGGATCGTCCGGGCGCCGGAGACGCGCGCGCCCTGGATGACCGACAGGCCCACGCCGCCGCAGCCGATCACCGCGACGGTGGAGCCCGGACGTACCTTGGCGGTGTTGAACACCGCGCCCACGCCGGTCGTGACGCCGCAGCCGATCAGAGCAGCGACCTCCCACGGCACGTCGTCGTCGATCTTGATCGCGGCGGGTGCGGGCACGACGATCTCCTCGGCCCAGGTGCCGCACCCCGCCATCCCGAACGCCGTCGCCCCGTCGCCGCCGAAGCGGAAGTTGCCCTTGGTGAACGACTCGACCAGGTACTTCTTGCACAGGTACGGCTGCCCGCCCACGCACAGGTCGCAGTCGCCGCAGGCCGGGTGCCAGCTGATCACCACGTGGTCGCCCGGAGCCAGCGAGGTGACGTGCCCGCCGACCTCCACCACCTCACCCGCGCCCTCGTGGCCGGGAATCAGCGGCACGGGCTGCGGCAGCACCCCCGACATGGCCGACAGGTCGGAGTGGCAGACGCCGGTGGCCCGGATGCGCACCCGGACCTCGGCCGGCCCGACGGGCGCCAGGGTGACGTCGTCGCGGATGTCGAGCTTGTCGTTGCCTACGGCGTGCAGGATCGCGGCGCGCATGGGGGGTTCCTCTCGTGGCTGGGGTGACTATTCCTCGAGGGCCAGAGCGGCCTTCGGGCAGGACCTGACCGCGTGACGGACGCGGTCCTGCACCTCGGCGGGTGGTTCGGGAAGAAGAATGTGCAGCCGGTCGTCGTCGTCCAGCTCGAACACCTCGGGGGCGAGCCCCATGCACACGGCGTTGGCCTCGCAGACCAGCTCGTCCACTGTGACTTTCACTTGAGCCTCCTGTGATCCCATGAGACCACTTTGGCGCGCTCGACGACGTACGCGAGCCGCTTGCGACCGGTTTTCTCCACGTACGGAAGCAGCAGCTCGTCGGGCACGCCGGGCGTCATCCTGCGGGCGATCATCATGCCGACGCCGAGGACGCGGTCGCGGTCCTCCACGGGCACGGCTCTGCCGTACAGCAGGACGCCGCGCAGCTCGGCGTACTCGTCACCGGTCTCGACCAGGCAGCTCACCCGTGGGTCGCGCGCCAGGTTCCTGGCCTTCTGCGACTTCTCGTACGTCCAGAAGACCACCTGCCCCTCGTCCAGGGCGTGGAACATGGTGACCAGATGCGGGGTGCCGTCGGCGTTGATGGTCGCCAGCTGCAGCTTGCGTGCCCCTTCCAGGAAGGCGGTGACCTCGTCGTCCGACATCGCGATGCGAGCGCGCTGATTCACGAGCCAAGTAGAACAGGTTGCAGAACAGCCGGGCAAGAGTCCGCTGGAATGTTATTCGGTTGGGCTAGGGTGCATGCCCATGACGATGCCGTCAGAGCTGCTGTACGCGGCCAAGCACGCCAAAGGGTTCATGCCCCACGAAGAGGGCTTGGCCCTGTACGAAACGGCCTGCCACTACGGCAAGCTCGGCCCCATCTGCGAGATCGGTACCTACTGCGGCAAGTCGGCCGTCTACCTCGGCGCCGCCGCGCGGCAGGCCGGGTCCGTGGTCGTCACGGTCGACCACCACCGAGGCTCCGAGGAGATCCAGCCGGGCTGGGCCCACCACGACCCGACCCTGGTCGACCCCCGGTTCGGGAAGATGGACTCGCTGCCGACGTTCCGGTCCACGATCGCCGCGGCAGGGCTGGAGGAGGAGGTGATCGCGATCGTCGGCCGGTCCGAGCGGGTCGCCGCCCTCTGGAGCACCCCGCTCGCCATGCTCTTCATCGACGGCGGCCACTCCGAGGATCCGGTCACCCACGACTACGAGGGCTGGGCGCCCCACGTCATGCCCGGCGGGGCGCTGGTCTTCCACGACATCTACCCCGACCCCGCCGCCGGCGGCCAGGCGCCCTACCGGGTCTACCGGCGGGCGCTGGATTCCGGCGCGTTCACGGAGGTGTCGCAGACGGGCTCCGTCCGCGTCCTGGAGCGCGTCGGCCCCGGCATCTAGCCCCGTACGTGCCCGACGTCGGCCCCGGCGTCCGGCTCAGCAGCGGTGGCGTCGGGTCCAGGAGCGGCGGGTCTGGCTCTGCCAGCTCTGGAAGTCCTCGTGCGTGTGCGCCTCGTGCCCGAGCGCGATGAGCGCCCGATCGGTCCACGCGGCGGCCTCGTCCGGCTCGGCCCCCGTCAGGATCAGCACGGCCTGCGCCACGTGGTCCGGCAGCGCCCCCGAGCGCAGCCGGGCGGCCACCGCGAAGGCGCACCCCTGCGCCAGGTGCGAGCGGAACCCGTCCGCCCCCGCGTGCTCGGTCAGCCACCACAGCTCGTCCGACTCCGCCCCACCGGTGTACGCCGCCGCGAACCCGACACCGCTCCACAGGTCGGCCCGTCGCGACGGCGGGTACCCGCCGATCCGGGCGGCCACGTCGTCGGGCGAGGCGCCGTCGTGGTACCAGAGCAGCCGCCCGAGCCCCTGGTCGAACACCGCGCAGTGCGCCCGGGTCAGCAGGTCGGGCATCGTCCGCTCGCCGATCATGCGGTCGGCCCTGGACAGGCTCCACTGGAAGCCGAACCCGTCCACCGCGAGCCAGCGCAGCAGCGGATGAGCCCGCCGCGCGCCCCACACCGGGCGCAGCCGCAGCAGCGCGTACGCGCGGCCGGCGCCCAGGTAGGCGGCGTGGCGGTGATGCTGGGCGGGGCCGGCCAGTAGCTCGTGAAGGCGCCGGCCCCGAGTCAGGGTGAGCAGGTCGAGCAGGGTGCAGCCGGCCGCCGCGCCCTCGTATCCGAAGGGTCGTTGCTCCTCCGGCAGGTCCTCGACCTTCTCGATCTCTCGTGACATCACCGCGTTGAAGCCGAAGACGTACGACGTCTCCGCCGTGGTGAAGACCGTCCGGGCGGGTCCGCCGCGGAGCCGGAAGCGGCGGCGGCTCAGATCGGACTCCACCGGATCCTTTCCCAGAAACCTCCGCAGCCCCCTGGGTGGGGACAGCGTCGGCTCGGGTGTCGGCTCGGTCCTGCCCTGGTCCAAGAACGATGTTGTGCCCGTGTCGCCCACGCTTCCCCCGAAGACGCCTCGTACGGCCACCCACGAAGCTAGTAACCCCCTTGCGGCCTTCACCGGCGGCGCACCGAATTTCCCCGGCAAAGAACCCGCAAAAGCGCTTGTCTTCAGTCCGGCTGCGGGGGATTCGTGAGGGGGTCAGGCGCCTTCGTCGGCCGGCTGCGGAGGGACGCGCGACCCGCAGCCGCACACCTCAGGGTCCGACACGCACGCGTTCTCGACGTCCCGGAAGAGCCCGGAGCCCGGCGAGTACCCGAACAGCGCGTCGGCCGCCAGCACCACCGCCGCCGCGGTGTATCCGGAGCGCTCGTGCGGGAAGTGCCGGCGATTGACGAACTGCCAGCCCGTCCAGTACGAGCCGTCCTCGTGCCGCAGGTGCTGCATGTCGGCGAACAGCGCCAGCGCCCGTTCCCGGTCGCCCACGGCGTCCAGGGCCAGCACCAGCTCGCACGTCTCGGCCCCGGTCACCCACGGCTGGTCCGACACGCAGCGGATGCCGAGCCCCGGCACCACGAACGTGTCCCACTCGCGCTCCAGCAGCTCCGCCGCCCGCGGCCCGCGCACCGCGCCGCCCAGCACCGGGTAGTACCAGTCCATCGAGAAGCGGCTCTTGTCGGCGAACGCCTCGGGGTGGTCGTTGAGCACGTGCGCGAGCCGGTCGGCGGCCAGCTCCCAGTGCGGCTGCGAGTCGCCCAGGTGGTCGGCCAGCAGCACGCCGCAGCGCAGCCCCTGGTGGATCGAGGAGCATCCGGTGAGCAGCGCGTACGCCGCGGCCCTGCCCTCCGCGTCGCGCTCCCAGACGATCTCGCCCCGCTCGGTCTGCAGGTCCACCACGTAGTCGAGCGCGGCCTTGACCATCGGCCAGCGCTCCTCGGTGACGCGCTGGTCGCCGGTGACGAGATGGTGGTGCCAGATCCCGGCGGCGACGTACGCGGCATGGTTGCTCTCACCGCCGAGCTCCGCGGGCACGCCGCCGGCCAGCTTCATCGGCCACGAGCCGTCGGCGCGCTGATGGCGGGCCAGCCAGGCGTAGCCGCGGCGTACGGGCTCCTCCAGGCCGGCCACGGACATGGCCATCAGGCACTCGACGTGGTTCCAGGCGTCCACGTGACCCTCGGGCCAGGGCACGCCGCCGTCGTCCTGCTGGATCGCCGCGATGCTCTCGCCCGTCCGCACGACCTCCTCTCGGGAGATCATGGCTTTCTGATGTAGAGGACCACGCTCTTGCCGATGATCGGGTTGAGCAGGGCCTCGGCGACGCGGGTGGCGGCCGGTCGCTTCATGATGTCCCAGACCAGCAGCTCGTGGTACGCCTTCGCCAGCGGGTGGTCGTCGTTGTTCACGCCCACCGCGCACTTGATCCACCAGTACGGCGCGTGCAGTCCGTGGGCGTGGTGGTGCGGGCCGATCGTGAACCCGACGGACTTCAGCTTGGCCGACAGCTCGGCCAGCGTGTAGATGCGCACGTGCCCGCCGGGCGCGGTGTGGTACGCCTCGTCCAGCGCCCAGCAGATGCGCTCGGGCAGGAAGCTCGGCACGGTCACCGCGGCCGTGCCGCCCGGCTTGAGCACGCGGAAGACCTCGCGCATGGCCGCCATGTCGTCGGGGATGTGCTCCAGCACCTCCGCCGCGATGACCCGGTCGAAACTGCCGTCCTCGAACGGCATGTCCAGCGCCGTGCCCCGCACGGTCCGGCCGGCGGCCCCCGGCGGCACCTCGCCGGCCTTGTCCATCGCCGCGAACATGGACGCCACGCCGTCCAGCTCCGCCTGGTCCATGTCGAAGGCGACCACGTCGCCTCCCCGGCGCAGCACCTCGAAGGCGTGCCGGCCGCCGCCGCAGCCCAGGTCGAGCACGCGCACGCCGGGGCGGACGGGCAGCCGGGCGAAGTCCACGGTCAGCACTTTGTCGCTCTCTCCTCGTGATTCAGCGGGATCGGGCCGCGATGGCCTCGTGGTACGCCTCGACGGTCTTCTTGGCCACGACCTGCCAGGTGTAACGCTCCATGACCCGGTCGTAGCCGGCCTTGCCGACCCGTTCGCGCTCCTCGGGGGAGTCGTGCAGCCGGCGCAGCACCGCGGCCAGCTCCTCGGCGTCGCCCGGCGGCACCTGCACGGCCGCGTCGCCCACGACCTCGGGCAGCGCGCCCGTACGGCTGGCGACCAGCGGGGTGGCGCAGGCCATGTGCTCGACGGCCGGCAGCGAGAAGCCCTCGTAGAGGCTGGGCACCACGGAGATCTCGGAGGTGGCGATCAGCTCGCCCAGCTCGTCGTCGGAGATGCCGTGCACGAACCGTACGTGGTCGTGCAGGGACAGCTCCTGGACGAGTTGCTCGGTCGGGCCGCCGGGGGTGGGCTTGCTGACGACGGTGAGGTTCACGTCGCGCTCGGTCGCCAGCTTGGCGACCGCCCGCAGCAGCGTGGCCACGCCCTTCATGGGCGAGTCGGCGCTGGCCACGGCGACGATCGAGCCCTTGCGGCGCGGCTTGTCCGGGCGCGGGTGGAAGTAGCGGGTGTCCACGCCGAGCGGGATCAGGCGCATGTTGGCCTGCGGGACGTTGAAGTCGCGGTGGATGTCGGCCAGCGACGACTCGCTGACGGTGAGGATCGGGTTCAGCCGGGGCGCGACGCGCGACTGCATCTTCACGAAGCCGTACCAGCGGCGCATGGTGAGCTTCTTCGCGCCCTGGGCGGCCTCCAGCTCGATGCGGCGGTCGACGCTGATCGGGTGGTGGATGGTGCCGACCACCGGGAAGAGCTTCTGGATGCCGAGCAGGCCGTAGCCGAGCGTCTGGTTGTCCTGCACGACGTCGAAGTCGCCGACGCGCTTCTTCAGCTCGCGGTAGGCACGCAGGGTGAACGTCAGCGGCTCGGGGAACCCGGCGGTCCACATGGTGCCGACTTCGAGCAGGTCGATCCAGTCGCGGTACTCGTGCAGTTTGGGCGTCCTGAACGGGTCCTCGTCGCGGTAGAGGTCGAGGCTGGGCACCTCGCGCAGGATGACACCTTCGTCGAGCTCGGGATAGGGCTGGCCGGAGAACACCTCGACGTGGTGTCCGAGGGCGACCAGCTCACGGCTCAGGTGGCGGAGATAGACCCCTTGGCCGCCACAGGTGGGCTTGCTGCGGTAGGACAGCAGCGCGATCCGCAGCGTTCGCTCCCGCACGGACACCCCTTTCTCCGCCGGTAAGGCCCTGAGCCGGGCGTGTACCGTGAAAGATGACCTTAGTCCGAAAAGGCTACCATTCGGTAGGTCCGGTGGAATTGTTGTCAGTGAGCGTCGCAGGCGGCGCGAACTGCGACGTTGCCACGGCCGAGCGTGGTTCGGTGGAACGTGTTCTACGCGGGTGATGCCCATCGAGGTGCTTAGCTGTACATTCCCGTCCCAAAGGGATGCGGAAGGCGATACTTGGAGGACCCTTGGCCAGGCGCGCTCTGATCACCGGCATCACCGGCCAGGACGGTTCGTACCTGGCGGAGCACCTGCTCGACCAGGGGTACGAGGTGTGGGGGCTGGCCCGCGGCCAGGCGAACCCACGGGTCTCCCGGATGCGCAAGCTGCTCTCCGACGTACAGGTGGTGCGCGGTGACCTGCTGGACCAGGGGTCGCTGATCTCGGCCGTGGAACGTGTTCAGCCCGACGAGGTCTACAACCTGGGGGCGATCTCGTTCGTGCCCATGTCGTGGGAGCAGGCGGAGCTCACGGCCGAGGTGACCGGGATGGGCGTGCTGCGGATGCTGGAAGCCATCCGGGTGTGCTCGGGAGTGTCGCGGGGGGCTGCGGCGGCGTCCGGACAGATACGCTTTTATCAGGCTTCGTCCTCTGAGATGTTCGGCCAGGTCACCGAGACCCCGCAGAACGAGCGCACCGCCTTCCACCCGCGCTCGCCGTACGGGGTGGCCAAGGCGTACGGCCACTTCCTCACCCAGAACTACCGCGAGTCGTACGGCATGTACGCCGTCTCCGGGATCCTGTTCAACCACGAGTCGCCGCGGCGCGGGGCCGAGTTCGTGACACGGAAGGTGTCGCTCGGGGTGGCCCGCATCAAGCTCGGCCAGGCCACCGAGCTGCGCCTCGGCAACCTGGAGGCCCGGCGCGACTGGGGGTACGCCGGCGACTACGTCAAGGCCATGCACCTGATGCTGCAGACCGCCACCCCCGAGGACTACGTGATCGGCACCGGCCACATGAAGTCGGTCAGGGAGCTGGTCGAGGCCGCCTTCAGCGCCGCAGGGCTCGACTGGGAGCGGTACGTCGTGACCGACCAGACGCTGCACCGGCCGGCCGAGGTGGACCTGCTGTGCGCCGACCCGAAGAAGGCGCGGACGCAGCTGGGGTGGGAGCCGCGGGTGGCGTTCGACGAGCTGGTGGCGATGATGGTCGAATCGGACCTCCGCCTCCTCACCGACGGCGGCGACCCCGACCAGGACAGCTCCTGGCCCTGACCTTCCTCAACGGGTGGCGCGGCGGTAGGCGCCCGGGGTGAGGCCGAAGCAGCGGGTGAACCAGCGGGTCAGGTGGGCCTGGTCGGCGAAGCCCGTCGCCGCTGCCGCCTCGCTGATCGGCGTTCCCGCAGCGATCAGGTCGCGGGCCGTTCTGAGGCGGAGCTGGCGCTGGTAGTCGCTGGGGGAGAGGCCGTACTCGGACCGGAAGGCGCGGTAGACGGCGTACCGGCTGGCTCCCGCCGCGTGGGCGAGGTCGTCGACGGTGAGGTCGTCCGTCAGGCGGTCATGGAGGACCTGCCTGGCCTGGCCCGCCACCCGCCTGGACCGTGTCGGCCGGGCCGGCGCGTGGGGCGTTGCCGTCGCGGCCCTGCGGACGATCGCCGCGATGGTCGCCTGGAGCAGCTCGTCGCGGCGCAGCGCCGTGGCGCCGTCGTCCAGGAGGGCCGCGTGCAGGGCGCGCAGAGCGCCCGCCAGGGCGGGGTCGTCCAGCACCGGTGACGCGAACAGCGGCAGGCCCGCGCGGTGACCCGTCGCGTCGGCGAGCGCGCCGCTGAGGAGCCGCGGGCCGATGTGGACCATGCGGTAGGTGAAGCCGAGCGCGTCGGCGGCGTGACCGTCGTGGGGGTCTTCGGGGTTGAAGGCCATGACCATGCCGGCGGCGCTGGTGTGCGCCGCCCCGCGGCACGTGAACGCCTGCGCGCCGGTCTCGGTGACGCCGAACGAGTACGTCTCGTGGCTGTGGCGGTGGTAGACGTGCCGCTCGAAGTGGGCGTACATCGCCTCGAGCTCTCGATCGGGCGCCCGCCAGTACCGAGCCCAGTCCCGTCCCACCGCTCCATTCTTCCCGACGCCTGGCTCCCTGTCCGGTCCGGCCCGCCCGCCTCCGCCTCGCCCGATGAGCGACCACGGCGTCCGGCCCGCCTTCCACTCACCTCGCCCGCGAGCAACCTCAGCGTCCGGCCCGCCGCTATTGACAAAGAGAGTTTTTACGTAAAGGATTGTTTTTGCGATGAGAGACGTCCTGTACCTGGAAGAGATCGAGCAGGCCGAAGCCCTGCTCAAGCCGCAGCGCGTGGAGGTGCTGCGGCAGCTGGCCGAGCCGCGCACCTGCTCCGAGGTGGCCGAGCGACTCGGGCAGACGCCGCAGCGGGTCTACTACCACGTCAAACGGCTCGTGGAGGCCGGGCTGGTCGACCTGGTGTCCGAACGCAAGGTGCGCGGCATCACCGAGGGCATCTACCAGGCCGGCGCGCGGTCGTACTGGCTGTCGCCGCGCCTGGTGGGCCGGATCGGGCTGCGCAGGGCGCGTGACGAGCTCAGCCTCGGCTACCTGCTCGACCTCATGGAGGAGGTCCAGGCCGACGTGGCGGCGCTCGACCGCAACGCGCCCGAGTTGCCGTCCATCGGATTGTCAGGGGAGATCCACGTGCGCCCCGAACAGCGCCAGGCGTTCCTGAACGACCTGCAGACCATGCTGCAAGACCTGTTCACCCGCTACGGCGGTGCCGAAGGCGACGCCTTCAAGCTGGCCGTCGCCTGCTACCCCAAAGCCGAGCCACAGCCCGAAGGAGAACGTGACGATGACTGAGCCTCTGATCATCCGCGCCCGCATCCCCGCCCCCGTCAAGGAGGTGCGCCACGCCCTGACCGACCCGGCGTCCCTGCGCGTCTGGCTCGCCGAGCACGCCGAGGTGGAGCTGCCCGACCGGTTCGCCTTCTGGGGGCGCACGACGCCGGAGGGCGACGCGCCGCACCAGCGGCTGCTGCACGCCGACGAGCGTACGGTGCGCTTCGCCTGGCTGCTCGACGGCGAGGAGACCACCTCCGAGCTGAGCGTGGAGGCCGACGGCGACGAGGTGACGCTCGTGACGGTGTCGCAGACGCACTTCGACTTCCAGGACGTCTTGACGGGCAAGAGCATCCGCGGCGTGCTGCAGACGTACTGGTGCCAGGTGCTGGCCAACCTGGCCGAGCACTTCGAGGGCCGCGAGCTGACGCCCAAGGCCGACTACACCTCCGCCGATCTGCGGGCATCCGTCGTGATCGACGCCTCGCCGTCGGCGGTGTTCGCCTCGCTGATCGACTCGGAGGCCGTGTCGAAGTGGTTCGGCTTCCCGATCGAGATCGAGCCGCACGTGGGCGGCCGGTTCGCGATGGGCGGCTTCGACAACGACCCGAGCCCGGCGAAGGTGCTGGAGCTGGTGCCCGACCGTAAGTTCTCGGTCGACTGGGGACCCGGGAACGGGGTCGGCACGTGGGAGCTGGAGGGGTCCGGCGGGAAGACGCGGCTGACTCTGGTGGAGAGCGGGTTCGACGAGGCGCAGCCGCCGTACGCGGGATGGGGCGGAATCCTGTCGGGCCTGGCCGAGCTGCGGCGCTACCACGAGGTGCCCGACTGGCAGCCGGTGGTGCTGGCGTAGTCGTCTCGCGGGCCGCACGAGCGTACAAGACC
>NZ_SMKQ01000074.1 GCF_004348995.1 Nonomuraea terrae | reverse complement strand
GGTCTCGGGTGGGGGGCGCTGACCGCCGAGTTCGCCTGGCGGCGCGTCACGCCGGGGCCGCGCACCCCGGACGAGGTGCTGCGCATGGTGCTCACCAGCGTGGTGATCCCGCCGGTCGCCTGCGCGCACCGGCTGCGGGGGGAATGGAAGGTACGCCGATGACCGATCGCATGCGCGGGCGCGTGCTCGTGGCCCGGCTCGACGACGCCGGGGACGTGCTGCTGGCCGGACCCGCCGTGCGGGCCGTGCGCACGCTGGCCCGCGAGGTGGTCTTCCTGGCCGGTCCGCGTGGCCGGGCGGCCGCGGAGCTGCTGCCCGGCGTCGACCGGGTGGTCACGTGGCACGCGCCGTGGATCGACCACACCCCGCCGCCCGTCACCGAGGAGCGGGTCGCCGATCTGGTCGGCAGGGTGCGCGGCGTGGACGAGGCGGTGATCCTCACCTCGTTCCACCAGTCGGCGCTGCCGCTGGCGCTGCTGCTCCGGCTGGCGGGGGTCGGCCGGATCACCGCGATCAGCAACGACTACCCCGGCTCGCTGCTGGACGTCCGCCACCGGGTGGACGAGGACGTCGACGTGCCGGAGGCCGAGCGGATGCTGGCGGTGGCGCGGGCGGCCGGGTTCGAGCTGCCCGACGGCGACGACGGCGGGCTCGCGGTCCGGCGGCCGCTGCCGGACATCGGCGCGTTCGCCGGCGACGGTTCGTACGTCGTGGTGCACCCCGGTACCTCCGCCCCCGCCCGTACGTGGCCCGCGGAACGGCACCGGCAGACCGTCCGGGAGCTGACCGAGGACGGCCACCGGGTCGTCGTGACCGGCACCGAGCGCGACCTGACCGCCTACGTCGCCGGCGGCGACGCCGCGGACCTGGGCGGCCGGACGACGCTGGCCGAGCTGGCCGCCGTGATCGAGGGCGCCGGCGTGCTCGTGACGGGCAACACCGGCCCGGCGCACCTGGCGGCGGCGGTCGGCACCCCGGTCGTGAGCCTGTTCGCCCCCGTCGTCCCCGCGGCGCGGTGGGCGCCGTACGGGGTGCCCGCGGTGCTGCTCGGCGACCAGGACGCGCCCTGCCGGGGCACCCGGGCGCGCCTGTGCCCGGTGCCCGGACATCCGTGCCTGTCGCAGGTGACCAGTGAGCAGGTGGTCAAGGCAGTGAGGGAGCTGACGCAGTGAAGGTGGATCTCATCTCGGAACACGCCGACCCGCTGGCCGCGGTCGGAGGCGTGGACTCCGGCGGCCAGAACGTGCACGTCGCCGCGCTGGCGGTGGCCCTCGCCGAGCGCGGGCACACGGTCGTGGTCCACACCCGGCGGACTTCGCGGGAGCAGCCGGAGTCGGTGCCCCTGGCGCCGGGCGTCACGGTCGAGTACGTCACGGCCGGCCCGGCGGCTCCCGTGCCGAAGGACGAGCTGCCGCCGTTCATGCCGGAGTTCACCGAGCGGCTGGCCCGGCGCTGGTCCGAACACCCACCGGACGTGATCCACGCGCACTTCTGGATGAGCGGCCAGGCGGCGCTGCGGGCGGCGCGCGGCGTGCCCGTGGTGCAGACGTTCCACGCGCTCGGCACGGTGAAGCGGCGCTGGCAGGGCGAGGCCGACACGAGCCCCGCGCACCGCCTGGAGACCGAGCGGGAGATCGGCCAGCGCGCCGACGCCGTGGTGGCCACCTGCAGCGACGAGGTGGGCGAACTGGTCGCGATGGGCGTCCCCGAGCACCGCGTCATGGTCGTGCCGTGCGGGGTGGACCTGTCGGCGTTCTGCCCGGAGGGTCCGGTCGCACCGCGTACGGACGGCCCCATGGTGCTCAGCATCGGCCGCATGGTGCCGCGCAAGGGCGTGGACACCGTGATCAGGGCGTTGCGCCAGCTGCCCGGGGCGGAGCTGGTGATCGCGGGCGGCAGCCGGGACGACACGGAGGTCGTCCGGCTGCGGGAGCTGGCCGAGGGCTACGGCATCGACGACCGCGTCCACGTGATCGGCAGCGTCCCGCGCCGGGAGGTCCCGGCGCTGATGCGCGCGGCCGACGTGGTGGTCACGGTGCCGTGGTACGAGCCGTTCGGCATGGTGCCGGTGGAGGCGATGGCGTGCGGCGTGCCGGTCGTGGCCTCGGCGGTCGGCGGCCACCTGGACACGGTCGCGGGCTGCGGCGTGCTCGTGCCGCCGCGCCGCCCGCGGGCGCTGGCCAGGGCGCTGAAGGACCTGCTCGGCGACCGGGAACGGCGGGCGGCGCTGGGCGCCGCCGGGGCGAGGAGGGCCCGCGCCCGCTACGGCTGGCCGCGCGTGGCCGAGCAGACGGAAGCCGTGTACGCGCAGGTCATCGACGGAAAGGTGTGCCGCCTGGCGGCCCTGGGGGGTTGATCATGGATGCTCATCTGGAAAAGCTGTGGAACACCCTGGAGAAGGTCGACGACCACGCGGTCACCGTCCGGGCCTGGGGCGGCAAGCTGGCCGGTGTGCTGGCCGCCGGAGGCAGGCTGCTGGCCTGCGGCAACGGCGGCTCGGCCGCGGAGGCCCAGCACCTGACGGCCGAGCTGGTCGGCAGGTTCCGCGACGACCGGCGGCCGTACGCGGCGATCCCGCTGCACGGCGACGCCTCGTCACTGACGGCGATCGTCAACGACTACGGCGCCGACGAGGTCTACGCCCGCCAGGTGCGGGCGCACGGCCGGCCCGGTGACGTGCTGCTGTGCCTGTCCACCAGCGGCTCCAGCGCGAACGTGCTGGCCGCGGCCCGGGCGGCACAGGAGAGCGGGGTCCTGGCCTGGGCCCTGACGGGGCCGGCGCCGAACCCGCTGGCCGACCTGTGCGACGACGCGGTCGCGGTGCCGGCCGAGGAGACGGCGACCGTTCAGGAAGTGCATCTGGCCCTGATCCACCTGCTGTGCGACGCGGTGGAGGGGGCGCTGTGACGGGACCGCTGGTCGTTCTGGGGGACACGCTGCTCGACGTGGACGTCGAGGGCGAGGCCGAACGCCTCTGCCCCGACGCGCCCGTGCCGGTGGTGGAGGTCTGCGCCGAGCAGGCCCGCCCCGGCGGGGCGGGCCTGGCGGCACTGCTGGCCGCCCGTGACGGCGCCGAGGTCGTGCTGGTGACGGCGATCGGCGATGACGCCGACGGGCACCGCCTGTGCGCGCTGCTGTCGGAGGAGGTCGAGCTGGTACGGGTCCCGCTGCGCGGCGGCACCGTGCGCAAGACCCGGGTCAGGGCACGCGGCCAGACGCTGGTCCGGCTGGACACCGGCGACGGCACGGCCCGCTACTCGCCCACGCCGGAGGCGGCCGAGGCGATCGCGGCGGCCGGGGCGGTGCTGGTCTCCGACTACGGCAGGGGCGTGGCCAGGATGGCCGGGGAGCTGCTGCGCGGGAGCGACGTGCCGGTGGTGTGGGACCCGCACCCCAGGGGCGAGCGGCCGATGCCGGGCTGCGCGTTGCTGACGCCCAGCGAGGCGGAGGCCAGGCAGCTGTGCCCCGACGGCTACCACGGCCCGGACCAGGCCGCCCGCAGCCTGGTCCGGGCCCTGCGGGCCAAGGCGGTGGCCGTCACCACCGGCGAGCGCGGGGCCGCGCTGGCCGTGGAGGGCGGCCCGCTGACCCGGGTGCCGCCGCCGGTGCGGGCCGGCGGGCAGGACGCGTGCGGGGCGGGCGACCGGCTCGCCAGCGCCGCGGCCCTCGCCCTGGCCGGCGGCGCCGACGCGGAGAAGGCGGTGATCGTCGGCGTCGGTGAGGCCTCGCACTTCGTGCAGCGCGGCGGCGCCGCCGGCGTCAAGGTGCAGGAGCAGCGGCTCGGCGACCGGCCGCGCACGGCGCTCGAGGTGGCCAAGCTCACCCGGGCCTCCGGCGGCCGGCTGATCGCCACGGGCGGCTGCTTCGACCTGCTGCACGCCGGCCACGTGAGCCTGCTGCGGCGGGCCAGGGCACTGGGCGACGCGCTGGTCGTCTGCGTCAACTCCGACGACTCGGTACGCCGGCTCAAGGGCCCGTCCAGGCCGATCGTGGACATGCGCGACCGGGTCGAGGTGCTGCGGGCGCTGGGCTGCGTGGACGCGGTGATGGTGTTCGACCAGGACACCCCGGCCGCCGCCATCGAGCAGCTGCGTCCCGACGTGTGGGTGAAGGGCGGCGACTACGAGGGGGAAGAGCTGCCCGAATCCGAGGTCCTCGGCAGGCTCGGCGCGGAGATCGTCGTGCTGAGCACGCTGCCGGGGCGTTCGACAACGAATCTGATCAGGGAGATCCAGTGAACATTTTGATCACCGGGGGAGCCTCCGGGCTGGGCCTGGCCACCGCCGAGGCCGTGGAGAAGGAGGGCTGGAAGGCCCTGGTCGTCGACGTGCGCGCGCCCGACCAGCGCTTCGAGCACGTCACGGCGGACCTGGCGGACCGCGGCGAGGCCGAGCGGGCCGTACGCGAGCTCGCCGAGCGGGCCGGCGGCCTGCACGGCGTCGTGACGGCCGCCGGCATCGACGCGTGCGGCCGGCTGGAGGACGTGCCCGCCGACGACTGGGAACGCGTCATCAAGGTCAACCTGCTGGGCACCGCCTCGGTCGTGCGGGCGGCGCTGCCGTACCTGAAGCACACCAGGGGCACGGTCGTCACCTGCGCCTCGACGCTGGGGCTGCGGCCGCTGAGCGACGCCTCGGCGTACTCGGCCTCGAAGTTCGGCGTCGTCGGCTTCACCAGGGCGCTCGCGACCGAGATGCGCGGCGAGGTCGGGGTCACCCTGCTCATCCCGGGCGGCATGCGGACGGGCTTCTTCGACGGCCGTCCCGAACAGTACAAACCGGGCCCGGAGGCGGGGCTGAACGACCCGGCGGACGTGGCGCAGGCCGTGGTCTTCGCGCTGCGGCAGCCGGCCGGTTGCGAGGTGAGAGAGCTCGTCGTCTGCCCCTCCACGGAGACGTCATGGCCCTAGACCTGCTGGTGCTTCGCGGGCTCGGCCTGGGCGACCTGCTCACGGCCGTGCCCGCGCTGCGGGCGCTGCGGCAGGCCTTTCCCAAGCACCGGATCACCCTGGCCGCGCCCCGGGCGCTGGACGCCCTGCTGCCGCTGACCGGCGCGGTCGACGCGAGCGTCGATGTGTCGGGCCCCGGCCCGGTGCCGTTCCAACGGCCGGACATCGCGGTCAACCTGCATGGGAAGGGGCCGCAGAGCATCGACGCGCTGCGCGCCACCGACCCGGGCAGGCTGATCAGCTTCGGCACCGGCCCGCCGTGGAGGGACGGCGTGCACGAGGTACGGCGCTGGTGCGAGCTGCTGGAATGGCACGGCATACCGGCCGACCCGGCCGACCTGACGCTGGGCATCTCCGACCGGACGGGCCCCGCGATCGTGCATCCGGGGGCCGCCTTCCCGGCGCGTCGCTGGCCGCCCGAGCGGTTCGCCGAGGTCGCCGGCGCGCTCGGCGACGACGTGGTCGTCACCGGCACCGAGAACGAGGTGCCGCTGGCCAGGAAGGTCGCCGAGCTGGCGGACCTGCCGCCGGAGCGCATGCTGGCCGGGCAGACCCGGATGGCCGACCTGATCGACCTGGTGAGCACGTCGCGGCTGGTGGTCTGCGGCGACACCGGAGTGGCGCACCTGGCGACCGCGTTCTGCGTGCCGTCGGTGGTGCTGTTCGGGCCGGTCTCCCCCTCGTTGTGGGGGCCGCCGCCGGGCTGGCGGCACGTGGCGCTGTGGGCGGGGCAGAACGGGGATCCGCATGGGGAGCGGCCCGACCCCGGCCTGCTGAAGATCGAGGTATCCGAAGTCGTCGACGCTGCCATGGAGGTCACGTCATGAGGGCTCTGGTCACCGGGGGCGCCGGGTTCCTCGGCTCCTATCTGTGCGAACGGCTGCTGGACGAGGGCGCGGAGGTGATCTGTATGGACAGCTTCCTCACCGGGGGCCCGCGCAACGTCGAGCACCTGCTCGACCGTCCGCAGTTCCGGCTCATCGAGTGCGACCTGACCGGGTACGTGCACGTGTCCAGCGGGGTGGACCTCGTCCTGCACTTCGCCTCGGCCGCCTCGCCGGCCGACTACCTGCGCTACCCGATCGAGACCCTGCGGGTCGGCAGCGTCGGCACGCTGCACGCCCTGGGCCTGGCCAGGGAGAAGAACGCCCGTTTCGTGCTGGCATCGACCAGCGAGGTGTACGGCGACCCGCTGGAGCATCCGCAGAAGGAGACGTACTGGGGCAACGTCAACCCGGTCGGCCCGCGCAGCGTCTACGACGAGGCCAAGCGGTTCGCCGAGTCGCTGACCACCGCCTACCGGCACTCGCGCGGCGTGAACACCGGCATGGTGCGGATCTTCAACACCTACGGCCCTCGCATGCGGCCCTTCGACGGCCGGGCGATCCCGACGTTCATCCGGCAGGCGCTGACCGGCGAGCCCATCACGATCACCGGGGACGGCTCGCAGACGCGCTCCATCTGCTACGTCGACGACACCGTGTCGGGGATCATGGCCATGGCCGCCAGCGACTTCGACGGGCCGGTCAACATCGGCAACCCCGACGAGCTGACCATGCTGGAGCTGGCATCCATGATCAAGGAGCTGGCCGGGTCGTCGTCGGAGATCACGTTCGTGGACCGGCCGGCCGACGACCCGAAGGTGCGGCGGCCGGACACGACGCTGGCGGCCGAGCGGCTCGGCTGGCGGGCGAAGGTGCCCGCCGCCGAGGGGCTCAGGCGCACGATCGCGTGGTTCGCCAAGGAGCTGGCCGCCATCGAACAATTGGAACGCGCCAAGGTCTGAGCCGCCGCGGCTCGTACCGTCAGAGGGCGACGCCGAGCAGGGCGTCGGCCAGGTCCTTCACCAGAGCGGGGGCGGCCGGGTCGGAGCCCTGCCCCGC
This sequence comes from Nonomuraea terrae, assembly GCF_004348995.1. Lineage (GTDB taxonomy): Bacteria > Actinomycetota > Actinomycetes > Streptosporangiales > Streptosporangiaceae > Nonomuraea > Nonomuraea terrae. Next base: position 29,320 of record NZ_SMKQ01000074.1, on the reverse strand, counting down.
CAGCGCCTGCTCGACCCAGGCGTCGATCGCGGCCAGCGCGCCCGGCGCGTCGAGGTCGTCGGCCAGCCGCTCGCGCACCCGGGCGGACAGCTCCTCGGCGGGCGGCGCGGCGGCGAGCGCGACGGCCGAGCGCCACCGCGCGAGCCTGCGCTCGGCCTCGGCCACCAGGCCGGGGGTGTACTCCCAGTCGGCCCGGTAGTGGTGGGCCAGCAGCACCAGCCGCACCGCCATCGGGTCGTGCTCCTGGCGCAGCTTGGAGACGAAGACGAGGTTTCCCTTGGACTTCGACATCTTCTCGCCGTCGAGCCCGACCATCCCGGCGTGCGTGTAGAACTTCGCGAACGGCCACTCCCCCGTCGCCGCGTGCCCTTCGGAGGCGCCGCACTCGTGGTGGGGGAACGTCAGGTCGGAGCCGCCGCCCGCCACGTCGAAACCGCCGCCCAGGTTGTCCAGGGCGATCGCGGTGCACTCGATGTGCCAGCCGGGCCTGCCGCGCCCGAGCGGCGACTCCCAGGCGGGCTCGCCGGGACGCTCGGCCCGCCACAACAGCCAGTCGAGCGGGTGGCGCTTGCCCGGCCGGTCGGGGTCGCCGCCGCGCTCGGCGAACAGCGCCAGCATCTTCTGCTCGTCGTAGCCGGACACCTGGCCGTACTTGGGGGCGTCGGCCACGCTGAAGTAGACGTCGCCGTCGAGGACGTACGTGACGCCCTTGGCGGCCAGCTTGGAGATCAGGTCGGCGACCCGGCCGACGACCTCGGTGACCGCGACGTACTCGCGGGGCGGCACGATCCGGAGGGCCTCCATGTCGCTCCGGAACAGCTCGATCTCCCGCTCGGCCAGCTCCTGCCAGTCGACGCCGGTCTGCTCGGCCCGCTCCAGCAGCGGGTCGTCGACGTCGGTGGCGTTCTGCGTGTAATGCACCTCGTGGCCGGCGTCGCGCCACAGCCGGCCCACGAGGTCGAAGGCCAGGTAGGTGTTGGCGTGGCCGAGGTGGGTGGCGTCGTAGGGGGTGATGCCGCAGACGTACATGCGCGCGGTGGGCCCGGGATCGGTCTGCCGCACCTGCTTGGCCGACGTGTCGTAGAGACGCAGCGGAACGCTCTCACCTGGGAGCTTGGGGATGTTGGGGGCAGACCACGATCTCATGCCAATGAGCCTATCCGTCCAGATTCGCCGTCAGGTCGGCGAACTCGTACGTCACGCCCTCAGGCGTGATCGCGACCTCCATGGCCGACAGGGACGCGAAAACGCGGCCGTCGGGCAGCTCGTGCCGGATGATGAGCGCGGCCCGGTCGGAGGACGGCCGCTCCTTGATCAGCTCGCCCCACTCGGCCGCCTCGCGGAAGCGCGGCAGGTACGCCACCACCCGCTCGCTGTCGGGATCGAGACCCGAGTTGACGACCATGCTGGTGCCCTCGGGCAGCTCGGAGACGGCCAGGCGCTCGCCGTCCCAGCTGAACAGCCGCACCCGCGCCAGGTCACCGACCACCAGGTGGAACGGGTCGTAGTGGGTCAGGTCGGTGTCGGGCATCTCCCCCGTGTACGCCGCCCGCAGCGCCAGGTCGCCCCGCGAGACCTTGGTCGTCTCGTTCGCGGGGGTGCCGTGCCCGTTCAGCAGCGCCGCGGCGCGACGGGCCGCCGGGTTGACGGCCAGCCAGGTGCCGCCGGCCTTGAGGTCGCGCCCGCCGATCACGCCCGGGTACTCCGGCCAGTGCTCGCCGGGCCCCTCCCAGGGCCGGTCGGTGAACTCGTCTCTCACCCCGAGGAACGTGAGCGGCCGCCCGGTCCTCACGATCAGCGTGCACATGGGCAAAGCGTAATCTACGTGTTCGGGATGATCAGATGGGGGGCCAGGGTACGGCCGGCCACCCCTCCGACGGGTACGGGTGCACTCCCGTGTCGAGCAGCCGCCTGACCCGCCGCCACGTGGCCTCGACCTCCGCCAGCGTCAGCAGCTCGCGCAGCCGCCGCCCCAGGGAGCCGGACTCGATGTCGCGCTCCAGCTTGGCCAGCACCGCCACCGCCTCGCGGGCCAGCGGCTTGCCGCGCCACTGCCACAACACCGTGCGGAGTTTGTCCTCGACGGCGAAGCAGACGCCGTGGTCGACGCCGTACACGTGGCCGGTGGGCAGCGGCAGCAGGTGACCGCCCTTGCGGTCGGCGTTGTTGATCACCGCGTCGAACACCGCCATCCGGCGCACCACCGGATTGCGGCTCCTGACCAGCCGCATGAGGTCGATCTCCCGCTCGGTGTCGATCCACAGCTGGCACATGCCGGGGCCGAAGGGGCCGTCGCGGTAGACCGTGGGCGGCACGACGCGCCAGCCGGTCGCCTGCGAGACCTCGAACGCGGCCACCTCGCGCGCGGCGAGGGTGCCGTCGGGGAAGTCCCACAGCGGGCGCTCGCCGCGTACGGGCTTGTAGACGCAGGCCGCCTTGCGGTCGCCCAGCGTGACGGAGCAGTAGAGGGTCATGTTGGTCGCCTCGACCAGGCGGCCCGCGACCTCCAGGCTGCCGTCGCGCAGCAGCGTGAGCGCCTCGTCGTCACGCATGGTCTGAGGCGGGGCTGGGGGCTTGATGGCCGGTTCGCTCTCGGGAGCGGTCATGAAGCCGCCTCACCCCCGCGGTAGCCGTTGAGTCGGACGCAGACATGCCCGGCCGCGTCGAGCGGCTGGCCGCACAGGGGGCAGGGCGGCCGGCCCGCGGCGACGATCTTGAGAGCGCGCTGGGTGAAGGCGCGTGCGGCGCCCGCGCTGATGCGCACGCGCAGCACCGCGGGGTCGGCGTCCTCGGCGTCGTCTTCGTCGATGACCTCCTGCGCCTCGATCACGACCTGCGACTTCTCGGCGTCCCAGGCCAGCGCCATGGTGCCCACCCGGAAGTCCTCCGAGACCGGAAGGTCGAGGGGACCCTCGTCGGTCAGGTCGGCGGGGGCCAGCGCGGGCACGTGAGCGGTGCCCCCGCTGAGGCGCAGCACCTCGTCGAGCAACTCGTCCAGCCTGCCCGCCAGCGCCGCGACCTGCAATTTCTCCAGCGACACCGTGGTCAGTCTGCCCTCGGCCCTGGCCTGCAGAAAGAAGTGCCGCGCGCCCGGCTGCCCGAGGGCGCCGGCGACGAACCTCTCCGGTGGGTCGTAGTCGAAGACCGGCATAGCCTGACCTTACGTGGTTCCTGATCCACCGCCGACGGCGGCATCGCTCCCGGTGATGTTTTCTCCCCCGTCTTTCTCCTCCGAATCCTCGGGGAGCCTCAATTCCCCCATATCGTTGATCCTGAGAACAAAGGGACGCAAGGGGGCATAGCGAATCACGGTGAGAGCGGCCGGATCGGCCGTTATCCGTTGAAAATGATCGAGATGGAGGCCCAGCGCGTCGGCCACGATCGCCTTGATCACGTCGCCGTGACTGCAGACCAGGTATACAGCCTTCTCCCCCAGGCGTTGATTCCACTCCCGGACGGCGGAGACCGCCCGGTGCTGCATCTCGGCCAGCGACTCCCCTTCCGGAAATGTCGCCGCGCTCGGGTGCGCCTGGACGACCTGCCACAGCGGGTCCTTGGCGAGTTCCTTCAGCGGCCGGCCGGTCCAGGCGCCGTAGCCGCACTCGATGAAACGCTCGTCGATCTGGACCTCGAGCTCGCGTCCGCCGGACACCGCCTGCGCCGTTTCCCTGCAGCGTTCCAGCGGACTGGAGACAATGGCGTCGAGCCCGACGCCCGCGATGCGCCCGGCGAGCGCGGCGGCCTGCGCCCGGCCCGCGTCGCTCAGATGCACCCCTGGGGTGCGGCCGGCCAGCACCGGCCCGGTGAGGTCCGTCAGCCCGTGGCGGGCCAGAAGCAACGTGGTCACCAAGCCAGTGTCGCAGGCGTCGATCACGACGTTTCATCGGCCCGGACGGTACCCTGGCGGGATCATGGAGCAGCGCTATGTCGGCCACAGCGGTCTGTCGGTGTCCCGGCTGGGGCTCGGCACGATGACCTGGGGCCGTGACACCGACGCGGACGAGGCCGCCGCCCAGCTCCGCACGTTCCTCGACACCGGCGGCACCCTCGTCGACACCGCCGACGTCTACACCGGCGGCGACGCCGAGCGGCTGCTCGGGCGGATGCTGCGCGACTCCGTCCCGCGCTCGGAGCTGGTCATCTCCACCAAGGCGGTGGTGACGCCGGCCGGTCGCCGGCCGCGCGACGCCTCCCGCCGCCATCTGATCGCCGCGGTCGACGCCTCGCTCAACCGCCTCGGGCTCGACTACGTCGACCTGTGGCAGCTGCACACCTACGACGACGAGGTGCCGCTGGAGGAGACCCTGGGCGCGCTCGACGCGATCGTCTCCTCGGGGCGGGCGGTCTACGCCGGCGTCTGCGACTACACCGGCTGGCAGCTGGCCGCCGCCGCGGTCGCCCAGAAGTCCGTGCCCGGCCGCATCCCGATCACCTCGGCGCAGGCCGAATACTCCCTGCTGGCCCGCGAGCCCGAGCGCGAGCTGCTACCCGCCGCCGCCCACCTGGGGGTGGGCGTGCTGGCCTGGTCGCCGCTGGGGCGCGGGGTGCTGACGGGCAAATACCGCACCGGCATCCCGGCCGACTCGCGCGCCGCGACGCCGCACTTCGCCGACTTCGTCCGGCCGTACCTCGACGAGCGCAGCCGCCGGGTCGTCGAGTCGGTGATGACGGCCGCCGACGGGCTCGGCGTCACGCCGCTGGCGGTGGCCCTGTCGTGGGTGCGCGACCAGCCCGGCGTGGCCTCGGCGATCGTCGGGGCGCGTACGCACGCGCAGCTCAAGGGTGTGCTCCTGGCCGAGGACGTCGTGCTGCCGCGGGAGATCCGGGAGGCCCTCGACGATGTGTCGTCCCTTGACTGACTTAGAACCCGAGGCTCTCTCGCGTATCACTAGTCGATACCGAATCGCAACTTTACCCGTCAAACGCCTGCGTCTGGCGTGCGTTGTCCATAAAGATTTCTCGTGGAGGCGACGCAGGAGGGGACGGGGACGGATGGGGAGCAGGACCGCGATCCCGGCTGGAGTTCTCGCGGTGGCGCTGGTGGCCGTCCCGATGGGGGCGCCGGCCGCGGCGGACGCGCAGGACTGCTCGCGCGAGGGAGGCTTGCTCTCGGGGGTGACCAACACGTTGTGCGACGTGGTCAACGTGGTCACGGGCACGGTCGACACGCTGACCGGCGGGGCGACCGACAAGCTGACCGCCGGCGTGGACAAGACGACCGACGAGGTGCTGGGCCGTGTGGGCGAGGTCGTGCCGACGACCAGGCCCTCGGCCACGCCGTCCGACAGGGACACGCCCACGTCGCAGCCGTCAGAGAGGCAGGAGGAGCCGACGCGGACGCCGAAGCCCGCGCGGCCGACCCGCACGGCGCTGGTGCCGGAGAACCTGGAGGACGTCTGCCGCGGGGTGCCGGCCTGCGTGGAGCACGGGATCGTCGACAAGCCGGCGCGCCGGCCGACGCCCTCTCCCGAGCGTACGAAGCGGCCCGGCAAGCAGCGCCAGGACGAACGCGACACCGCGGTGGTGCCGCCGCCCGTCACGACGCGGCCGGAGAACCGGCCGCAGAGCATGGACACCCCGCGCCCGGTGCGTGAGAAGCGGGCCGACGCCGACAAGCCACGGGTCGACCTGTTGTGGCCCAACCCGTTCGCGCATGAGCTGACCGTGCCGATGCAGGACCGCCGGGTCGTGCGCCCCACGCCGCCGGCCTCCGACGTGCTCGGCACGGTGCTGACGATCGCGCTGCTCGGCTCGGCGGTGCTGGCCACCCGGATCGTGCAGCAGCGCCGCCACCGTGCGGAGCCGGCGGAGTCGATCCCGTTCGAGCCCGCCCGCGCGGGCAACGGCCGCCACCGCCTGGCGTGAGCGCTTCACAAGACTGACGGGCGGCGCGCGCCCCCATGGCGCGCCGCCCACCCGGTGGGCGGCCCGCCCGGGGGCCGGCCCGCGCCGGCTCAGGCTCCGATGGCGTGGACGCCTCCGTCGACGTGGACGATCTCGCCCGTCGTGGCGGGGAACCAGTCGGACAGCAGCGCCACGCAGGCCTTCGCCGCCGGCAGCGTGTCGGACAGGTCCCAGCCCAGCGGGGCCTTGTCCGGCCAGCTGTCCTCGAACTCCTTGAAGCCAGGGATGGACTTGGCCGCCATGGTGCGCAGCGGGCCGGCCGCCACCAGGTTGACGCGGATGTTCTGCTTGCCCAGGTCGCGGGCGAGGTAGCGGCTGCAGGACTCGAGGCCCGCCTTGGCCACGCCCATCCAGTCGTAGACGGGCCAGGCCTTGGAGGCGTCGAAGTCGAGGCCGACGACCGCGCCGCCCTCCTTCATGAGCGGCAGGCAGGCCACGGCCAGCGACTTGAAGGAGTACGTCGAGACCTGCAGCGCGGTGGCGACGTCGTCCCATGAGGTGTTGAGGAAGTTGCCGCCCATCGCGGTCTGCGGGGCGAAGCCGATCGAGTGCACGACGCCGTCGAGCCCCTCGACGTGCTCGCCCACGCGGTCGGCCAGGGTGTCGAGGTGGTCGGTGTTCTGGACGTCGAGCTCCAGCACCGGCGCGGGCTCCGGCAGGCGCTTGGCGATGCGCTCGACCAGGCTCAGCCGGCCGAACCCGGTCAGCACGACCGTGGCGCCCTCCTGCTGAGCCAGCTTGGCCACCGAGAACGCGATCGAGGCGTCGGCCAGGACGCCGGTCACGAGGATCCGCTTGCCTTCGAGAATGCCCATGTCAGTGCCCCATTCCGAGTCCGCCGTCGACCGGGATCACGGCCCCGGTGATGTAGGAGGCGTCGTCGCTCGCCAGGAACCGCACGACGCGCGCGACCTCCTCCGGGGTAGCCTGCCGCCCGAGCGGGATGTTGGCCACGATGGCCTCCGTGTCGAGCTCCGCGGTCATGTCGGTGGCCACGAAACCGGGCGTGACGACGTTGGCCGTGATGCCGCGCGAGCCGTACTCGCGGGCCAGGGAGCGGGCGAAGCCGATGAGGCCGGCCTTGGAGGCGGCGTAGTTGGTCTGGCCGGCCTGGCCGGTCACGCCGACGACGGAGGAGATGAGGATGATCCGGCCGCGCCTGAGCTTCATCATGGGCCGGATGGCCCGCTTGGCCACGCGGTAGGCGCCGGTCAGGTTGGTGTCGACGACGTCGGTGAAGGTCTCTTCCTTCATCATGGCCAGCAGGGTGTCCTTGGTGATGCCGGCGTTGGACACCAGCACCTCGACCGGACCCTGCTCGGCCTCGACCTTGTCGAAGGCGGCCTCGACGTCGGCCATGCTGGTGACGTCGCAGCGCACGCCGAACAGGCCCTCGGGAGGCTCCCCCGATCGGTAGGTGACCGCGACGGCGTCGCCCGCCGCGGCGAGTTCACGGGCGATCGCGAGGCCTATGCCGCGATTGCCCCCGGTGACGAGTACAGAGCGTGCCATGACAATTGACGCTATCCCCTACCGGCGGGTATCCGCTTGTCCGGGTGACACAAGATCACAGGGTTAGGATCGTGGACATGCGCCAGATCGATCCCGACTTCCTGGAGCTGCCGCTGCGGCAGCTGGCGGACGCCGCCCTGCAACGCGCACGCGACCTCGGCGCCGAACACGCCGACTTCCGCCTCGAGCGCGTACGGGCGGAGACGCTGAGTCTCTACGATGCCCGGCTCGAAGGCGCCATGGACGCCGACGACCTGGGTTACGCCGTGCGCGTGGTGAAGGGCGGCACATGGGGGTTCGCCGCCGGCATCCACCTGACGCCCGAGGCGGCCGCGAAAGTGGCCGAGCAGGCGGTGCGGGTGGCGGAGGTGAGCGCCCCGATCAACCGGGAGCCCATCGAGCTGGCGCCCGAGCCGGTGCACGCCGAGGCGGTGTGGGTGTCGGCGTACGACGTCGACCCGTTCGAGGTGGCGCAGGCCGACAAGGTGGGCCTGCTGGCCGACTGGTCGGCCGGGCTGCTGAAGGGCGCCGACCACGTCTCGGCCCGGCTGCTGCAGGTCAAGGAGCAGAAGTTCTACGCCGACACGGCCGGCACGGTGACCACCCAGCAGCGGGTGCGGGTCTACCCGAAGCTCAACGCGATGAAGGCGGCCGAGAGCGGTTTCGACGACATGTCGACGATCGCGCCGCCGGTCGGCCGCGGCTACGAATACCTGACCGGCACGGGCTGGGACTGGCAGGACGAGCTGGCCAGGCTGCCGGAGCTGCTGGCGGAGAAGCTGGCGGCGCCCTCGGTCGAGGCCGGTGACTACGACCTGGTGATCGACCCGTCCAACCTGTGGCTGACGATCCACGAGTCGATCGGCCACGCGACCGAGCTCGATCGCGCGCTCGGTTACGAGGCCGCCTACGCCGGCACCAGTTTCGCCACGTTCGACCAGCTGGGCGAGCTGGTGTACGGCTCGTCGCCGATGAACGTGACCGGCGACCGCACGGTCACCCACGGCCTGGCCACGGTCGGCTACGACGACGAGGGCGTGCAGGGGCAGAGCTTCGACGTCATCCGCGACGGCGTCCTGGTGGGCTACCAGCTCGACCGGCGGATGGCGCTGATGAAGGGGTTCGGGCGCTCCAACGGGTGCGCCTTCGCCGACTCGCCCGGCCACATGCCCATCCAGCGCATGGCCAACGTGTCGCTGGCGCCGGCGCCCGGCGGGCCTTCGACCGACGAGTTGATCGCGGGCGTCGAGCGCGGCATCTACATCGTCGGCGACAAGAGCTGGTCGATCGACATGCAGCGCTACAACTTCCAGTTCACCGGGCAGCGGGCGTACAAGATCTCCCATGGGCGGCTGGAGGGGCAGGTCAGGGACTTCGCCTACCAGGCGACGACGACCGACTTCTGGCAGTCGATGGAGGCGGTCGGCGGGCCGCAGACGTACGTGCTGGGGGGCGCCTTCAACTGCGGCAAGGGGCAGCCCGGGCAGGTCGCGCCGGTGAGCCACGGCTGCCCGTCGGCGCTGTTCCGCGACGTGCGGATTCTCAACACGGTGCAGGAGGGCGGGAAATGAGCGGGCTGTCGGTCCAGACCTCCGCGCAGGAGACGGTGGAGCGGGCGCTGGAGCTGTCGCGCAACGACGCCTGCGTGGTGCTCGTGGACGAGGGCTCCACGGCCAACCTGCGCTTCGCGGGCAACACGCTGACCACCAACGGGGTGGCCCGCTCGGCGCAGCTGACCGTGATCTCGATCGCGGGGCAGGGCGTGGGGGTGGTGTCGCGGGCCGCCGTACGTCCCGACCAGCTGGCCGACGTGGTGGCGGCGGCCGACGCCGCGGCGCGCGCGGCCCGGCCCGCCGAGGACGCCCGCCCGCTGGTCGAGGCCGGCGCCGCGTCGCCGCACTGGGACGACGAGGTACGCCCGACTGACATCGGGGTGTTCGAGCGGTTCGCGCCCGCGCTCGGCGAGGCGTTCGCCGCCGCCGAGGCGGGTGGCACGAGGCTGTACGGCTTCGCCGAGCACTCGCTGACCTCCACCTTCCTCGGCACGTCGACGGGCGTGCGGCTGCGTCACGACCAGCCGGCCGGGCGGCTCGAGGTCAACGCCAAGTCGGCCGATCTGAAGCGCTCGGCGTGGACGGGCGTGTCCACGCGTGACTTCACCGACGTCGACGTGGCCGCGCTCGGCTCGTCGCTGGCGCAGCGGCTGGAGTGGGCCAAGACGCGGGTCGACCTGCCCGCGGGGCGCTACGAGACGCTGCTGCCGCCGAGCGCGGTGGCCGACCTGATGATCTACCTGTTCTGGTCGGCGGGGGCCAGGGACGCGCTCGACGGGCGTTCGGTGTTCTCCAAGCCGGGCGGCGGCACGCGGGTGGGCGAGCAGCTGGCCACGCTGCCGGTGACGCTGTCGAGCGACCCGGGCGCCGAGGGCATCGCGTGCCCGCCGTTCGTGACGGCGCACGCCTCCAGCAGGGAGAGCTCGGTGTTCGACAACGGGCTGCCGCTGGCGCCGACCGACTGGATCAGGGACGGCCGCCTGGAGGCGCTGCTGCAGACCCGCTACTCGGCCGAGCTGAGCGGGCTGCCGGTGACCCCGGCCATCGACAACCTCATCATGCGGGGGCCAGGCGGCGGGCCGTCGCCGTCGCTGGAGGAGATGATCGCCTCGACGCGGCGCGGCCTGCTGGTCACCTGCCTGTGGTACATCCGTGAGGTCGACCCGCAGACCCTGCTGGTGACCGGGCTGACCCGCGACGGCGTCTACCTGGTCGAGCACGGCGAGGTGGTGGGCGAGGTGAACAACTTCCGCTTCAACGAGAGCCCGGTCGACCTGCTGGGGCGGGTGACGGAGGTGGGCGCGAGCGAGCGCACGCTGCCCCGCGAGTGGAACGACTACTTCCAGCGCACGATCATGCCGGCTGTCCGCGTGCCCGACTTCAACATGTCCACGGTCAGCCAGGCCAGCTGACCCGCGGCGGGTTCAGCCGGTGGCGTTGCGCTCTGCCGGATTCGGCGGTGAGCCGGCGCACCGGCCCGCGCACCGCCGCGGCCACGGGGTGCCGGTCAGCCGCCGGATGTGCACCTCGTTCGCGGTGGCGACCTGCGCGGCCCCGCGGCGTAGCTCAGCGACCGGCGCCGGCGGGTGTGGCCGCGGTGGCGGCGCCGCGCGCTCACCAGGTGGGCGGTGGCGGCGTTCAGGTGCGGACGACCGACTGACGCGGGGCCGCCGGTGAAGTCGACGTCGGAGCGGCGCCTCGGGGCGATCGACTGCCGCGCGGTGGCGGCCTGGTCGAGGAGCAGCCGGTGCCGCCGGTCGGCCGCTCTGTCAGGGCCCAGGCCGCTCCTGTGCGTCGCGCGGCCCGCGGGCGGATCCGTGGGGCGGCTGCGGGCCCGCGGGCGTTCTCGTGGGCGTCAGGCGTCTTCCAGGCGGAAGCCCACCTTCATGCCGACCTGGATGTGGGCGACCTCACCCGACTCGATGTGCCCGCGGATCTCCGTCACCTCGAACCAGTCCAGGTGCCGGAGCGTCTGCGAGGCCCGCCGCAGGCCGTTGCGGATGGCCTCGTCGACGCTCTCCTCCGACGTGCCGACGATCTCGGTGACCCGGTACGTACGATCCGTCATCTCCCCATCCTCCCTTGCTGAAGGGCCATGATCGCATGACCCCGTGCCCGCTCCGGGGCGCGGTGGCGACCACCACCCCCTGGGTCTACCGTGGAAGGTATGAAGGGGTGGCGCAAGAAGCCGGACGTCCACCAGGTGACGGACGCCAAGCCGTCGCTGACCGACGACATTCGCAGGCGTGAGATCAGCTACCTCATCAAGATGGGAATCCGCACGATCTGCCTGATCCTGGCGGTCGTGGTGCCCGTTCCGTGGCCCTACCGCATGCTGTTCATCGCCGCTGCGGTCTTTTTGCCATACATAGCCGTAATCGGGGCCAACGAGAGGGGCGAACCCGCCCCGCCGCAGACCTTTCAGTCGCCTGAGGCTAACCAAACCGAGATACCGCTGCACCGACGCGAGATCGGGTCGTGACTAAGTCTTGACGCATCCCATGGGTTGTAGGTGTACGCTTTAGCCAAGCGCTCCGGTCCCCCGTCGGAGCGCTGGTGCCGGCGTTCCGGGCCCCCGTCGGAACGCCGATGAAGCGACGCCGGGTGGTTTGCCCCCGTAACCACCCGGCGTCGCCCTTTTCCTGTGACTTTTCGATCAGCCACCGGGCTTGTCGGCCCAGTCGGATAGGGCCGCTTTCCCGAAATCGTTTACACTCACCCCCGCCCCGATATTCACAGGAAAACCTCAGGCGGGGGCGGCTTGACTTCGGCAGTTCGCTCGGTGTCAGCTGTCAGTCAAAGTCTCCTCGGTGGCCCGCCCCCAGTTGTTCGCCAGCGCCACGATCCGCTCCACGGCGTCCTCGGAGGCCGTCCCCGACCCCTGGGCCAGCCCCACCAGGTACGCCGTCAGCGGCGCGGCCGGGCGGGCGACGTTGTGGGCGACCTCCTTGGTGAGGTCGAGGATCTTGTCGCGGTCCACCCGGGCCGGGTCGATGCCCAGTTCCTTGCAGGCCAGGTTCGTCCATTCGTTGAGCACGTGCATACGAGTCTCCTCAGATCGTCGATGGTGTCGCGCGGGGAGTCGTCAGCCGCCGATGGCGGACATGGGGCGGGACGGCTGCAGGAAGGACGGGTCGTCGATGCCGTGCCCCGCGCGCTTGCGCGCCACCGCCGCGATCCACCGCTCGGCCAGCTCCTCGTCGGAGGCGCCCGCGCGCATCGCCGTCTTCAGGTCGGACTCCTCGGTCGCGAACAGGCAGTTGCGCACCTGGCCGTCGGCGGTGAGCCGGACGCGGTCGCACGAGCCGCAGAACGGCCGCGTCACCGAGCCGATCACGCCCACCCTGGCGGGCCCGCCGTCGACCAGGAACCGCTCGGCGGGGGCGCTGCCGCGGTCTTCCAGGTCGTCGGCCGCGAGGTCGAAGTCGGCGGACAGGAGCTGGAGGATCTCGTCGGCGGTGACCATCTCGTCGCGGCTCCAGCCGTGCTGGGCGTCGAGCGGCATCTGCTCGATGAAGCGCAGCTCGTAGCCCTGCTCGAGGCACCAGCGCAGCAGCGGCACGGCCTCGTGGTCGTTGACGCCGCGCATCAGCACCGTGTTGACCTTCACGGGACGCAGCCCCGTGCGGTCGGCGGCGGCGAGGCCGGCGATCACGTCGGCGTGCCGGTCACGGTGGGCGAGCCGCTTGAACGTGGCGGGATCGAGGGTGTCGAGCGAGACGTTGACGCGGTCGAGGCCGGCGTCGGCCAGCGACTCGGCCAGGCGGGCCAGGCCGATGCCGTTCGTGGTCAGTGAGACCTGCGGCCGGGGCTCCAGCGCCGTGGTGCGGGCCACGATGTCGACCAGCTCACGCCGCAGGAGGGGCTCGCCGCCGGTGTAACGGACCTCGGTGATGCCGAGCCGCTCGACGCCGATCGTCACGAGGCGGACGATCTCGTCGGCCGTCAGGAGCTGGGCGTTCGGCAGCCAGTCGAGGCCCTCGGGAGGCATGCAGTACGTACAGCGCAGATTGCACTTGTCGGTGAGGGACACCCGCAGATCCGTCGCCACCCGTCCGAACGAGTCTCGCAACATGGGGCGTCACCTCCTGTTCGTTCGCCAGAGCGCCAGACTACGTCGGCCGACGTCCGGCGCGGGAAATCGGTTCCCCAGCCTCGACAACACATTGTCCCCTAGATCGATTCCTCATTACCGCGCGAATGCCTACTTTTCGCGACAGATCCCGTGGTCGGGGTCATGGTCCGGCCAGGGCGGCGTCGTCCGCGGCGGCGTCGGCGTCCGTCCATCCGCCCTCCGGCGGGTGGGCCAGGTGCCAGCGGACCGACTCGGCGACCCTGGTCTCGGGATCGCCGGGCGCCCACCCGAGGAGCCTCTCGGCGCGGGCCGAGGAGACCAGGAGATGCTGCGCCGGCGCGCCGGCCAGGGCGAGGTCGGGCGGGAGACGGTCGTCGGGTACGCGTTCCAGGCGGGTGCGGGAGCCGGCCGCGCGCAGGATCTGCTCGAACCAGACCCCGATCGGGACGGTCGTCGACTCGCCGAGATTGACCGCCAGGCCGTCGGCGGAGCGGATGTCCAGGGCCGCCAGCACACCGGTCGCCATGTCGTCGACGTGGCCCCTGGTCCACAGGAGGTTGGCGGCGCCGACCGGGACGCGATCGCGGCCGGCGCGGACCCGGCGCAGGATCGGCTCCTCCCTGCGCTGGTAGTCGTGGGGGCCGTACACGAAGGGCAGGCGCAGCACGACCGCGCCCCGATCCAGCCAGCGCGCCTCCACGTCGAGCTTCTCGTAGTCGTCGGGCACGCCGGGATAGCCCTTGCCGCGGTACGGGTAGCGTTCGCGGCGCAGCGGGGACTCCTCGGTGATCGGCACGGGCGACAGGCACTGGCCGGTCTGCAGGCCGGTGTACGCCTCGTAGACGTCCTGGCTGGACAGCACCACGGACGGCACATGCGGCAGCACCGGCAGGACGGCGTCGACGTCGGCGCCGGTCAGCGCGAAGGTGTCGACCACCGCCTGCGGGGCGAAGTCCTTGATCTGGCCGGCGTGCCGGGCGAGGTCGTGGCGGTCGGTGCGCAGGTGGAGGCCCGGCACGCCGGGATCGGAGCGCGCGGAGCCGCGATGGGCGATGAGAACCTGGTCGCCGCGCTCGGCGAGGCGTTCGGCTATGCGGCGGCCCAGGAACCAGGTGCCGCCGAGGATCAGCACTCTCATGCGGCCCACCCTGCCACTTCCGGCCCCGGCGGCGCGCCGCCGGCGCTCAGCCGGCCTGCCAAGAGGCGCGGGCGCGGGTCAGCTCGGCGAGATGCGCGCGCGACCAGGCGCAGCCGGCGTTCATCGGCTCGATGAGGCTGCGGCCGAGGTCGGTCAGCGCGTACTCGACGCGCGGCGGGATCTCGTCGTACGCCGTGCGGGTGAGCAGGCCGTCGCGTTCCATGGCGCGCAGGGAGGCGGTGAGGACCTTCGGGGTGATGCCGCGCAGCGGCACCTGCAACTCGGTGAAGCGCCGGGGGCCGGACTCCAGGCAGCGGATGATCTTCGCGGTCCACTTGTCGCCGATGCGGACCGGCCCGCCGACCGGCGGGCATCCGGCGAACATGTCGGGATCGAGCGGCTCGGGCATCCCGCCATCGTAGGCGCGGACCCTCCCCTGGCGGGGGTCACTATCGTTGCGGAAAGCGACGCACCGCGCCTTACGGTCTGCCGTGACGGCCGGACGGTTCCGGCCGCGGGACGGAGTGCGTGATGAGCGGGATCGTGGTGTTCGGCGCCGGCGGGCGGGCCGGGCGGCGGGTGGTCGCGACGGCGGCCCGGCGCGGGCACGAGGTGACGGCCGTGGTGCGTGACCCCGGCAGGCATCCCGATCTGGCCGGGGAGCGGGTGCGGGTCGTGGCCGGGGACGTCACCGACCCGGGCAGCGTGGCCGGGGCGGCGGCGGGACACGACGTGGCGGTGCAGGTGGCGGCGCGGCTGGACGTGCCCGCGCGGGAGTTCTTCCCCGCGGCGGCCCGCGCGCTCGTGGACGGGCTGGCGCGGGCCGGGGTCTCCCGGCTGGTGGCGCTGGGCATCGGCTCGCTGCTGGAGGTGGCGCCGGGCGTGCGGCTGGTGGACACGCCCGGCTTTCCGGCGGACGCGCGGGCATTCTCGCTGGGGCACGCGGCGGAGCTGGAGGTGTTCGAGGGGTCGGCGCTCGACTGGGTGATGATCGCGCCGCCGCCCGTGTTCCTGGACGCCGAGTCGCCCGGGACGGGGCGGTACCGGGTCGGCGGGACGCGAGTGCCCGTCAAGGGCGACGCCGCCTTCTCGTACGCGGACGTGGCGGGGGCGATCGTGGACGAGGCGGAGCGGCCCGCGCATCACCGGGTTCAGGTCGCGGTCTTCGGTTAGCCTTCCGCGGCTGGAGCCGGGGGTTCGCGACGGGCGGTGGTGCGCTGTTGCGGCGAAATACCGTGATGCCGGAAATTGCGCTAAATGGCGCGGGAACGCGCGTAATTGCAGGTCGGCCTGCAGATACGGCGAACGCCCGGCCGCAATGGCCGGGCGTTCTTTCTGCCGATCCAGGTGGTCGGCCCGGTGGGTCGGTCCTGGTCGGGCCGATCCGGGAGGGCCGGTCCGATGGGCCGACCCGTGGCGGGCCGGTCACGGCGGTCCGGGCTGGTGGGTCAGCGGCGGTGACCGATGACCTTGAGCCAGTCCGTGCCCTCCGACGGGGACAGCCACTTGGCGCCCTCGAAGACCGCGCGCCACGTGCCCGACGTGCGGGCGGGCACCTTCGTGCTGAAGTAGCCCTTGCCGCTCGTGCGGAGGGTGTCGACGTACTCCCACTTGCCGCTGCCGGCGGGCTGGAAGAGGATCACGATCCGCTTCCACGCCAGTCGGTGCCAGCGCTCCTGCTTCTTGCAGGTGTCGGCGTGGTGCACCGAGACGAGACCGCTGATGTAGTCGGCGTCGCACTGCACCGTGAGTTTGCCCGAGAGGGTGATGCGCTTGCCGCGCCAGGCGGGCTCGGGGCTCGCGTCGAGCTGGAGGCTGGTGCGGCCACCGGCGACATCCGGGTCGAGGCCCGGGTCGTCGGCGAGCGCGGGCGAGGCGGCGGTGGCCACCATCGTGGCGCCCAGAGCGGCGGCCGCGAGGCCGGCGGCTAGACGTCGCATCATCACTGCAGAATTCCTTCCCCGTGTGAGAACGCCCCCGAATCCGGGGACGTCAAACGCCAATGACGCGTAACGGTACGGAAAAGTTGCAATACGGCAGATCACGATTCGACAACGAAGATTGATGCAACGCCCATTTGAATTGTGTTTATCGCCTCATTGAGTGATTTGGTGTGCTTTCGAGATATCTGAGGCGTAGTGGGCGGTTCCGGAGTAGCGGACGCGCCAGTAGCCGCCCGTGCGGCCCTTGACCGTGCCGGCGAACGCTCCGGCCGCGTCCGTCGTCGTCTCGCCCGCCTTCTCCCAGTCCGAGGACGTGTCAGGACGCCACAGCAGCTCCAGCCGCTGCCTGCCGAAGGGGCCGTAGTCGGTCAGGCCGCGCGGGTCCACACGGGTCAGGGACCCCCGCAGCCGTACGGTGTCCGTGCGGGGCGACTTCTCCACCCGCACCGACGAGAGCCTGGTCTCGCGCCGGAGCTCGAACGAGGCGTATTCCTTGATCGTCGCGCCGTTCGCGCCGGTGGCGGTCGCGGTGATCGTCCAGGTGCCCGCCGGGTAGTAGCGGGTGAGCCTCTTGTCCGGCAGGAAGCGCCAGGTCTGCCAGCCGTCCGCGACGCGGGCCGCGGCCGTGCGCCGGACCATGTGCGGCGGGAGCTGCGGCCTCTCCTGCGCGATGGCGCCGTCCTTGGAGGCCGGGGCGGGCTGCGGGTTCGGCGGCCGCCGGTCGTTCTGGCCCAGCGGCTGCGGGTCGAGCGGCTGCGGGTTGCGGGGGCGCGGCTCGGGCCAGTCCGGCACCCACGCGTACTGGGGCTCCGGCTCGACGGCCGGCGCCGCTCCCGGCTGCGGGAAGGTGTCCGGCCTGTCCGAGGTGTCCCGCGAGTCGGAGGTGTTCGGCGAGCCCGAGAGGTTCGGCGAGTCCGAGGTGTCCGGGGTGCCCGGGGGTGGTGTGGCGGCCGCTGCGGGGACGGGAGCCTGGGTGAAGCCGTGGCCCCTGCCCTGGGCCATCACCTGAGACGGCGGCCGGATCTGGCCGGGAACCTGGGCGGGCGCGTAGACGGACGACTGGGGCGGCGGCTGGATGGGCACCTGGACGGGCGGCTGCGTCGGGGCCGGCTGCACGTCCTGCGGCGCGGGCTGCTTGTCGGCCAGGACCGGCCCAGGAGGATCGCCCGGCTCCACCTTGACGGTGACGCCGTTCTTGCCCCGCGCCCCCCTGGCGATCACGTCGATCACGAGGCGGACGGAGCCTTGCGCGCCGACCACGGGCTGCTCGGGACGTACGGTGATGGAGCGGATTTCGGGCTCGGTCGCGGCGGCTGCCCAGGCGGCGGCCCCGGTCGCGGGCGCCGTGAGGGATCCCGCCGCGAGCGAGACGAGAAGAAGGCTTCTGGTCATGATCGAGACGGTAGGAACCGGTCGGTAATGACCACGGCCCCGACACGCGCCCCCATTGGCAAAGCCCCGCCGGAGCGCTCGCGGCCGGTCAGGAGTCGGTGTAGAGGGATTCGATGATGTCGGCGTACTTGGCGTGGATGACGCGGCGCTTGAGCTTGAGGCTCGGGGTGAGCTCCTCGGTCTCGGCGGTCCACTCCGTGCCGAGCAGCGCCCACTTCTTCACCTGCTGCACCCTCGCCAGCTTGGCGTTGGCCGCCTCCACCGCTGCCTCCACCTCCTTGAGGACGTCCGGGTGCTCGCTCAGCTCGGCCAGCGAGGCGAAGGTGATGCCGCGCGCCTGTGCCCAGCCGGGCGCGACCTCGCCGTCCAGGGTGAGCACGGCCACCGGGTGCGGCCGGTTGTCGCCGTAGGCGAGGGACTGCCCGATGAGCGGGTGCTCCTTGAGGTGGTTCTCGATCTCGGCGGGCGAGATGTTCTCCCCGCCGGCCGTGATGATCAGCTCCTTCTTGCGGTCGATCACCCGGTAGAAGCCGTCCTCGTCGACGGTGCCGATGTCTCCGGTGTGCAGCCAGCCGTCGGCGTCGATGAGCTCGGCGGTGGCCTCGGCGCGGTTGACGTAGCCGGCGGTGTTGAGCGGGCTGCGGGTGAGGATCTCGCCGTCCTCGGCGATGCGGACCTCGACGCCGGGCTCGGGCCTGCCGACGCTGCCGAGGCGGTAGCAGGCGGGGCTGTTGGCGGTGAAGGCGCCGGTGGTCTCGGTCATGCCGTACACGTCGATGACCTTGAGGCCGAGGCCGGCGTAGAAGCGCTGCACCTCGGCGGGCAGCGGCGCGGCGCCGGTGGCGGTCCACTCGGCGCGGTCGAACCCGATCATGCCGCGGATGACCGACAGCAGCGCGGAGTCGGCCCGCTCGTACGCGGCCCTGATCTCGGGCGTGACGGTGCGGCCGTACTGGCCGGCCTCGACGTAGGCGACGCCGGCCTCCATGGCGCCGCGCACGGCGGCCTGCTGCTCCGGCGGCTGGGTGGCGAGGACGGCGAGCAGGCGGGCCATCATCTTCTCCCACACCCTCGGCACGCCGAAGAACATCATCGGCCGCACCTGCCCGAGCGTCGCGCCCAGGTTGGCCAGGTCGGTGCAGAAGTACACGTGGGAGGCCTTGACCAGGGGCAGGTAGAGGCTGAGGACGCGCTCGGCGATGTGCGCGTAGGTGAGGTAGGAGATCTGCGTGCCGCGTACGGGCAGCGAGGTCATCCGGTCGGTGGCGGCGACCTCGTAGAAGATGGCTGCGTGGGTGAGCGGGACGCCCTTGGGCGTGCCGGTGGTGCCCGAGGTGTAGAGCACGGTGGCCACGTCGCCGGCGGTGACCGCGCGCCAGCGCTCCTCGACCGCCGCCGGGTCCTCGGCGAGCCGGCGCCTGCCCAGGTCGAGGAAGTCGGCCCAGCTCATGAACCGCTCCCCGGCCGGCGCCCCCTCCAGCATGATGATCTTGCGCACGCCGTCCAGCCGGTCGAGCACCGGCTGCCAGCGGGCCAGGTCGGCGGGGCCGCCGAGCACCGCGTAGCGAGCGCCGACGTCGGAGACGACGAAGGCGATCTGCTCGGGCGCGAACGTGGAGTAGACCGTGCACCCCACGCCGCCCGCGTGCACGGCGCCGAGGTCGGCGAGGACGTGCTCGCTGCGGTTGACCATCATGAGCGCCACCGGCTCCCCCGGCCGCAGCCCGAGCGCGGCGAACGCGGCGGCGATCTCCAGGACGCGCGTGCGCGCCCGCCCGTAGGTGAGGGTGGCCCAGCCGCCGCCTTCCGGGTCGGAGTAGGCGGGTGCGTCGGAATGCTGCTCGGCGGCACGTCTGAGCTGCTCGCAGACGGTACGGCCCGAGATCTCCTGCTCGATCTCGGCGCGAACTTCGAGGACTTCGGCCATGGCACCCGCCTCCGGTAATTCACTTGTATGAATTGCCTCGCATCGCACCACAGCCCCGGGGTAGCGGCAAGGGCCTTTGGCCCGAGCACTCGCGGGTCTCACATAAAGTGATCGATTAGTTACAGGACAGGGGTTGTGCATGAGTGACGGCGGTGGCAGGACGTTCTTCGGTCACCCACGAGGTCTGGCCACGCTGTTCGGCACCGAGATGTGGGAGCGGTTCTCCTGGTACGGCCTGCGGGCGATCCTCGCCACGTTCATGGCCGCGTCGCCGGCGAACCAAGGGCTCGGCCTGTCCGACGTGACGGCCCAGGCGGTCGTGGGCGTCTACGGGGCGCTCATCTACCTGGTGGCGCTGCCCGGCGGGTGGATCGCCGACCGCATCCTGGGCGCGCGCAGGTCGGTGTTCTGGGGCGGGTTCATCATCATGCTGGGGCACATCAGCATGGCGATCCCGGTGACGACGCCGTTCTTCGTCTGGCTGGGGCTGGCGCTCATCATCACCGGCACGGGCCTGCTCAAGCCGAACATCTCCGTCATGGTCGGCCGGCTCTACCCCGAGGAGGACGACGGCCGCCGCGACGCCGGGTTCTCCCTGTTCTACCTCGGCATCAACCTCGGCGCCTTCTTCGCGCCGCTCGTGGTCGGCTGGCTGGCCGCCGGCGACCGCTGGCACCTCGGCTTCGGCGCGGCGGCGGTCGGCATGGCGCTGGGCCTGGCGCAGTACGTAGGGGGCAGGCGCCACCTGAGCGGCGTCGGCGAGCGCCCCGGCATGCGGCTGACGCCGGAGGAGCGGCGTCGCTTCGGCCGCCTGGCCGGCCTCGGCACGGCGCTGACGGTGGTCGCGCTCGCGGCGTGGGCGGCGACCGGCACGCTCACCATCGACCGGTTCACGGTGGCGGTCACGATCGTCATCCTCATCGTGCCGGTGGCGTACTTCGGCTACATCATGCTCGGCAGCCACGGCCTGACGGACGACGAACGCATCCGGATGAAGGCGTACATGTGGCTGTTCGTGGCAGCCGCCGTCTTCTGGATGATCTACGATCTGGCGCCGAGCAAGCTGCTGTTCTTCGCCCGCGACCACACCGAGCTGTCGCTGTTCGGCGTCCCGATCCAGCCGGCCACGACGCAGGCGTTCAACCCGCTGTTCATCATGATCTTCGTGCCGGTGTTCGCCGCGCTGTGGGTGAAGCTGGGCACGCGGGTGAGCACGCCGCAGAAGTTCGCGTTCGCGCTGGTCATGGTGGGCCTGAGCTTCGTGGTCATGGCCGTGGCCTCGGCGCTGGCCGGGACCGGCCGGGTGTCGGTGTGGTGGCTGGTGCTGGTCTACCTCGTCCAGGTGTTCGGGGAGCTGTCACTGAGCCCGGTCGGACTGTCGGTGACGGCGAAGCTGGCGCCCGAGGCGTTCAAGGGACAGATGCTCGGTCTGTGGTTCATCGCGGTGTCGGTGGGCGACGCGATCGGCGGGCAGACCGGGCGGCTCGGCGAGGTGTTGTCCGAGCCGATGTACTACCTGCTGCTGGCCGCCCTCGCGGTGGTGGCGGGAATCGCGCTGTTCATGTTCACGCGGCGGCTGCGGGTGATGATGGCCGAGCACCACGAACCCGCCATGCGATAGACCTTCGAGCGTGTTCCAACTTCTCGACCTCGCGGGCGTCTTCGTCTTCGCCCTGTCCGGGGCCCTCATGGGGGTGCGCAAACGACTCGACGTGGTCGGGATGGGCGTCCTGGCCGGGATGACCGCGCTCGGCGGCGGCGTCGTGCGCGACCTGATACTCAACGTGCGGCCGGCCGCCTTCCAGAGTCTCGGCTACGTGCTGGTGCCGGTGGCCGCGACGGTGATCGTCTTCTTCTGGCATCCGCACGTGGCCCGGGTGATGCCGGCCATCCTGGTCCTGGACGCGGCCGGGCTCGGCCTGTTCTGCGCCGTCGGCACGCAGAAGGCCATGGAGTACGGCCTCAGCCCGCTGCACGCGACGCTCCTCGGCGTCACGACGGCCGTGGGCGGGGGTATGCTCCGCGACATCCTGTCCGGGGAGATCCCCACGCTCCTGTACGACCGCCAGCTCTACGCCGTGCCCGCCCTGGTGGGCTCGGCGCTGATGGCGGGCCTGTACGCGTACGGGCTGCAGGGCTGGCCGGCGACCCTGGCGGCGGCGCTGCTGGCCTTCGGGCTGCGCATCGCGGCCATGCGCCGCAAGTGGCGGGCCCCGCTGGCCCGGGGCCTCGGCGACTGACTCGAACCCAGCGGCTCAGCTCAGCAGCTCACACCAGCAATCGAACCGGTGGCTCAGACCGGTGGCTCAGACCGGTGGCTCAGACCGGTGGCTCAGACCGGTGGCTCAGACCATGGCGACCAGCGGGTCGGGCACGCGGGCCGAGCCCGCGGACACCCCGTCGCGGGCGGCGCGGATCCGGGGGACCGCCTCCTCCAGCACCGAGGGCGGCAGCGTGTACGGCAGCCGCAGGCAGCCCTCCAGCGTGCCCTCGGGGCCGAACCAGGGACCGGGCGCGAGACGTACGCCGTGGGCGGTCGCGGCCTCGGCGAGCGGGGTGGCGCCGCCGCGGTCGAGGCGTACCCACAGGGCGCCGCCGCCGGGCGGCACGGTGAACGTCCACTCCGGCAGGTGCCGGCCCAGCGCCGAGACGAGCGCGTCGCGCGAGGCGCGCAGGGTGCGGCGGCGCTCGGCGCGCGACTCCTCCAGCCGGTCGAACAGCCGCGCCACGACGAGCTGCTCCAGCACGGGGCTGGCGATGTCGACCGAGGAGCGGAACAGGGCGAGGCGGCGCGCCAGCGCGGCGGTGGCGCGGATCCAGCCGACCCGCAGACCGCCCCACCACAGCTTGTCGGCCGAGCCGATGCTGATCACCCGGCTGTCGGTGTCGAAGGCCGCCGCCGGCGACGTGGCGGGCACGTCGTCCAGCGCGAGCTCGGCCCAGGTCTCGTCGACCAGCAGGATCGTGTCCGTACGCCGGGCCGCCTCGGCGACGGCGGCGCGCACCGGGTCGGGCATGAGGGCGCCGATCGGGTTGTGGAAGTCGGGCATGAGGTAGGCCAGGCGCGCCCCCGACTGCCGCAGCGCCGCGGCGACCAGGTCGGGCTGCCAGCCCTCGGGCGAGACCCCGACCGGCACGATGCGGGCGCCGCGCCGGCGGGCCGCGTCGAGGGCGTGCGGGAACGTCGGCGACTCCACCAGCACCGGGTCGCCCGGCCCGAGGAGCAGCCCCATGGCCAGGTGGATGGCGAACTGGGAGCCGGTGGTGACGACGATCTGTTCCGGCCTGGTGGCCACTCCCCTGGCGGTGTAGCGGGCGGCGATGCGTTCCCTGAGCGCGGGCAGGCCGAGGGGGTCGTAACCGTTGCCCATGGCGTACCGGGGCAGGTCCTCGACCGCCTCCGCCACGGCGGCGGTCAGCGCCGACGGGGCGGGCGGGGCGGCGCTGTGCAGCGGGATGAGGCCGTCGCCGGTGTCGTGCCACGGGTTGTCGGCGGTGGTGGCGGGGTCGGGCAGGGCGGTCCAGCTGCCGGAGCCGCGCCGGCTCTCCAGGTAGCCACGCTCGCGCAGCAGGTCGTAGGCCGCGGTGACGGTGGTGCGGCTGACACCCAGGGTCTCGGCGAGGTGGCGTTCGGCGGGCATGCGGACGCGTACGGGGATCTGGCCGTCCATGACGAGGACGCGCACGCCGTCGGCGAGGGCGCGGTAGTAAGGGCGTGCCGCGGGATCGATCGTGACGAGCCGCGCCACCTGCTGTGCCGACAAGTACCTCATAAGGCCACTTTTCGTGATTGGCCCTGTTTTGGCAAGCCGGGCCATGCCACTGTGAGGCCACCATGAGTGAGACAGCCATCCCCTTGCCGCGTTCCCTGCCCGCCCGTCTCGCCCGCCTCTACGGCGGGCTGGCCCTGTACGGCCTCGGCATCGGCCTGCAGGTCGAGTCGGGCCTCGGCAACGGCCCGTGGGACGTCTTCCACCAGGGCCTGGGCCTGCGGCTGGGACTGTCGATCGGCACGGTCATCATCCTGGTGGGCGCCCTGGTGATGCTGCTGTGGATCCCGCTGCGGCAGCGGCCCGGGTTCGGCACCGTCAGCAACGTGGTGTTCGTGGGCCTGTTCGCCGACGCGGCGATATACCTGCTGCCCGCGCCCGGCCACCTGGTCTACCAGAGCGCGTACGTCGCGCTCGCGGTGACCTCCATCGCTCTGGCGACCCTGCTGTACATCGGCGCCGGCATGGGGGCCGGCCCGCGCGACGGCATCATGACCGGCCTGATGCGCCTCGGCCTGTCGGTGCGGCTCGCGCGTTTCCTCATCGAGCTGACCGTGCTGGCCGCGGGCTGGCTGCTCGGCGGCACGGCGGGCGTGGGGACGCTGGTCTTCGCCCTGGCCATCGGGCCGCTCACGCAGCTGTTCACCCGCTGGCTCCCTCTGAGCGATCCCGCGGGCCGGGCCCGGCATGACGCGACATGATCGGATACGGCCGCGGGATCACCCTTTCGGCGAGTAGCGTCTAGGCATGCGGATCGAGGATTATGCGCTGATCGGAGACATGCAGTCGGCCGCGCTCGTGGCGCGCGACGGGTCGATCGACTGGCTTTGCCTGCCCCGGTTCGACTCCCCCGCGAGCTTCGCGGCGCTGCTCGGCAGCGAGCGCAACGGCCACTGGTGGCTCGGGCCCACCGGCCGCAAGCCGGCCACCCGGCGCCGCTACCGGAGCGACACGCTGATCCTCGAGAGCGAGTGGGACACCCCGACCGGCACCGTCCGGGTCGTCGACTTCATGCCGCCGCGCGACCGCAACCCCGACGTGGTGCGGATCGTCGAGGGCGTCTCGGGCAGCGTGGAGATGTCCACCCAGCTGCGGGTGCGCTTCGACTACGGCCGCATCGTGCCGTGGGTACGGCGCAGCAACGGCCATCTGCAGGCCGTCGGCGGGCCCGACTCGGTGTGGCTGCACTCCCCCGTGCCGCTGAAGGGGGGCGACTACGCCCACCGGGCCACGTTCACGGTGCGGGAGGGCGAGCGGCTGGCGTTCGTGTTCACCTGGCACCCGTCCCACGAGCCGATGCCGGCGCAGATCGACTCCGACGTGCAGCTGCGCGAGACCGAGGCGTTCTGGGCGGAGTGGGTGTCGAAGTGCTCCTACACCGGCCCCTACCGCGAGGCGGTGGTGCGCTCGCTGATCACGCTGAAGGCCCTGACGTATTCGCCGACCGGCGGCATCGTGGCCGCGGCCACCACGTCCCTGCCGGAGGACATCGGCGGGGTGCGCAACTGGGACTACCGGTACTGCTGGCTGCGCGACGCGACGCTGACACTCGACGCGCTGATCAGCTCCGGCTTCCTGGAGGAGGCCGCCGACTGGCGCGCGTGGCTGCTGCGCGCCATCGCCGGCCGCCCGCAGGACCTGCAGATCATGTACGGCGTCGGGGGCGAGCGCCGCCTGCCCGAGCTGCTGCTCGACTGGCTCGACGGCTACGAGGGCTCCCGGCCGGTGCGCATCGGCAACGAGGCCGCCAAACAGCTCCAGCTCGACGTGTACGGCGAGGTCATGAACTCCCTGTACGTCTCGCGCGCCCGCGGCCTGTCCCCCGACGACCGCGCCTGGACGATCCAGCGCCAGCTGCTCGACTACGTGGAGGACCACTGGAACGAGCCCGACGAGGGCCTGTGGGAGGTCCGCGGGCCGCGGCGGCACTTCGTGCACTCCAAGGTGATGTGCTGGGTGGCGCTCGACCGGGCCGTCAAGTACGTCGAGAACTTCGGCCGCACCGGGCCGGTCGACAAGTGGCGGGCGCTGCGCGACGTGGTCCACGCCGAGATCTGCGACAAGGGTTTCGACGCCGAGCGCAACACGTTCACGCAGTCGTACGGCTCGTCGGAGCTGGACGCGGCGCTGCTGATGATCCCGATCGTGGGGTTCCTGCCGGCCGACGACCCCCGGGTGCTGGGCACGGTCGCGGCGATCGAGAAGGAGCTCATGGCCGACGGGTTCGTCCTGCGTTATCCGCTGGCCGAGGACAACGACGTCGACGGCCTGCCCGGCGGGGAGGGCGCGTTCCTGGCGTGCAGCTTCTGGCTGGTGGAGGTCATGGCCGCGCAGGGGCGCAAGGACGAGGCGAAAGACCTGTTCGAGCGCCTGCTGGGCCTGCGCAACGACGTGGGGCTGCTGGCGGAGGAGTATGACCCGCGCTACGGCCGGCTGGTCGGCAACTTCCCGCAGGCCTTCAGCCACGTGCCCCTGGTCCACGCCGCCCGCGCCCTGTCGTAGGGCCCGGCGGCTCTGCCCCCGGGTGCGGCACCGATTCGGCATGCGGTGATCTTCTGGGGTTCACGTCCGCTTCATCTGGTTCCGCCACGCTCGCGCCGTAGCCGGAGCGTGTTCCCGGCGGGACGGAGCAAGCACCCCCATGAGTCACGGTCACCCTCACGACCACTCGCACGACCACTCGCACGACCACTCGCAGGAGCTCAGCGGCGGCGAGGCCGCGGAGGCGCGGGATCTTTCCATCCCGGACGACGAGCTGTCGCCGGGACAACTGTCGCGGCGGCGCATGTTCCGCAGCGCCGGCCTGCTGGGCGCCGGGCTGACCGCCGCCGGCGTGCTCGGCGGCCAGGGCCAGGCGGCCGCCGCGGCGGCCTCGCACGACGGAGGCCGTGGGCGCGAGCCCAGGGACGGCTACCTGTGGCTGGCCGGCGACCACCACATCCACACCCAGCACAGCTCGGACGCCATGTACCGGGTGATCGACCAGGTCCGGCACGGCAACGCGTACGGGCTGGGCTGGCTCGTCATCACCGACCACGGCGGCGCCACCCACGCCAGGATCGGCGTGGAGAAGGTCAACCCGGACATCGTCGCCGCCCGCGAGGCCGTCAAGGACACGCTGGTCTTCCAGGGCCTGGAGTGGAACATTCCGGCGGCCGAGCACGGCACCGTGTTCGTCGCCCCTGGGCGCGGCGAGGTCGAGACCCTCAAGGAGTTCGAGAACTCCTTCGACGGCTCGGTGAAGAACGCCGGCGCCAACACGCCGCAGAACGAGGCCCTCGCCATCGCCGGCCTGAACTTCCTGGCCGAGGCGGTCAGGCGGCGGCGCGTCCCCGACGCGCTGTTCCTCGCCAACCACCCCGCCCGCAAGGGCATCGACTCGCCGCACGAGATCCGCGGCTGGCGCGACGCCCAGCCCTCCATCGCCATAGGCATGGAGGGCGCCCCCGGCCACCAGGCCGGCGGCATCCCCAAGCCGAACGGCCCCGGTGGCGGGCGCGGCCTCTACGACGGCGGCCCCGGCGCCGACTCCTTCCCCGGCTACCCGGCGGAGAGCTACAAGACCTTCGGCGGGTTCGACTGGATGACCGCCACCGTCGGCGGCCTGTGGGACAGCCTGCTGGCCGAGGGCAAGCCGTGGTGGATCACCGCCAACTCCGACTCCCACGTCGTCCACGGCGACACCAGCGACCGCGGCCCGAACAGCGACTTCGACGCCAACGGCCGCTACGAGGACCCCGTCTACCGGGGCTCGTACAACCTCGGCGCCAGCGACTTCTGGCCCGGCTTCTACAGCCGGACCCACGTCGGCAGCCAGGACTTCTCCTACGGCGGCGTCATGGACGGCCTGCGCGCCGGCCGCGTCTGGGTCGACCACGGCGGGCTGATCAGCGGCCTCGTGGTGCGGGCGCGCGCCACCGGCGACGGCCGGCGCGGGGTGACGCTCGGCGACACCCTCCACGTGCGCAGGGGCGCCCGCGTCGAGCTGTCCATCGAGATCACCCTGGCCGGGCGGCCGAACTGGGCACAGGTCATCCCGACGCTGGCCCGGGTGGACGTCATCCAGGGTGAGGTCACCGGCCCCGCCGCCGACAAGGACGTCTTCACCACGCCGGCGACCAAGGTCGTGCAGTCGTACGAGGTGAACAAGAACACCGGCACCGTCACGTTCACCTACCGGCTCGGCCAGGTCGACCGGCCGGTGTACGTGCGGCTGCGCGGCACCGACGGCAAGCGGTCGGCCCCCGGCCTGCTGGGCGCCTCGGTCGACCCGCACGGCCCCGCGATCGACGTGTACGGCGACGCCGACCCGTGGAACGACCTGTGGTTCTACAGCAACCCGATCTGGGTCCTGCCCGGCCGATGATCCTCGGCGTCGACACGGGCACCCGCACCCTCGCCGCGGCCGAGCACCTGCTCCACACCGTGGTGCGGGCGCTCGGCCTGCCGGGGGACGCGGTCGGCTGCACCCATCTCGTCCCGGCGGGTCTCGGCATGCCGGAGCCGCACCTCGCCTGCTCGCTGGAAGTACCCGGCGGGCCCGTGAAGCCGCCGGCCGAGGTGTCGTGGGCGCTCGGCGGCGAACGCGTCGGGCCGCTGGCGGAGGGGGCGGCGCTGGCGGCGGCCGAGCACGGGCGTTCCGGCCGGGTCGTCACCTTCCCCGGCCGCGACCGGCTCACCGGCACCCTCACGGTGGGTGAGCTGCGCGGCGGCTCTGCCATCGACCGGGTGCTGGTGCTGGCCACGCCCGACCCGCCGGCCGACGACGCGCTCGTGGTGACGAACGACCACGTCCGCCCGATCTGGCGGGACGGGCTGATGACGCTGCTCACCATGCCCGCGGCCGGTGGACGGCTGGCACCCGCCGAGGTGCCGAACCCGACCCCGTGCTGCGCCGACCATGCCTAGGGGCCGGTCAGACGGCGCTCGCCCTCCGTGGTGAGCACGAACACCTGCCAGGCGTAGTACGCGTAGTAGGCGCGCGGGTCGCGCTTGATCTGGCGGGCGTGCAGCTGGATCGCGTTCACGTACGCCTGCGACGGGTTGTAGGCGTGCAGCGCGCGCCGGTAGTCGCGGGGGGCGCCGCTCGCCTTCAGGTAGTTGGCGGCCCCCATGACGACGTCGCGCGGGTCCTGGACGTCGCCGCCCATGCCGTACGCCCGCCAGGTGGCCGGCATGAACTGCATGGGGCCCTGCGCGCCGGCGTGACTGTCGGACCTGACCCGGCCGAACTTCGTCTCGGCGAACATCACCGCCGCCAGCACCTCCCACTCCACGCCGAACCGGCGCTCGGCCCGCTTGAAGTAGCCGAGCAGCTCGGCCGCGGGGCGGGGCCGCCGGGTCTTGAACACCGCGTCCGGCTTGATCGGGCGGGCCAGGGCGAGCAGCTCGCGGATCGCCTCGGTGTTGTCCTTCGCCTGCGCGGCCAGGGCCTTCGGCAGGCGGGCGAAGGCGCGGGAGGCGACCTCGGGGTGGCGGGCGGCGTGCCGGTAGAGGCGCTGCTGGTGGAGCGCCAGCAGCTCGACGTCCTCGGGCGGCTCGCCGGGCGCGGCCTCGCCGCCGTCCGTCCAGGCGTCGATGGCGTCGTTGAGCCGGGCGGTGGTCTCCTCCAGGGCCGTGGCGAGGCCGGCGGCGTTCTTCGGGATCTTCGCGTCGGGCGCGGGCAGCTCCTCCTCCGGCGGCTGCGCGGTGGCCTCGCCTGCCGTCGCGGACGGAGAGGCCGCGGACCGCTGGCGCACGGGCGCACTGTCGGTGGGCGAGCCGCAGGCCGCCGTTCCGGCGAACGCGGCGACGGCCGCCACGAGCGCGACGATCCTGCGGGAGGGGCGTGGATGCTGCGGGCGTACCTCCATGCTGCGCCAACCTACCCGCCGTGCCGTCCTTCTCTCAGGCATCTCGCGAAGCGTGGCGGACTGACCCGATACGCCTGGCACGACAGCAGGCCCCCATGTCACCGTTCTCTGAGACACTGTGCCGGCTGGGCGGATCGCCGGCGTGGGCCGGGCTGCTGGGGAAAGGTGCGGGATGCCGGACATGCGTCCGCTTCGGCCGGGTGATCCGGCGCGGATCGCCGGATACCGCTTGCTCGGGGTGCTCGGGTCGGGCG
>NZ_SMKQ01000073.1 GCF_004348995.1 Nonomuraea terrae | reverse complement strand
CGGAACAACCACCCGCAACACCAACGGACCAGCCGTCACCCGGGCCGGACCGCCTACCCGGCCCGCCCCTCCGCCAGCGCGAACGCCCGCAGCGCCGCAGCATCCGAGTGAACGGTGGTCACGTAGGACTCCACCCACTCCCCGATCTCATCGAACCCACTCCCGGCGAGCAGCCGCTCCCCCACCCGCGTGGCATCGAGCGGCGTCGAGCGCAGGGTGACCGCGCCGGTCTCCCCGTCGAGCAGCGCCCAGTGCGCGCCGCCTCTCCCGTACGGCATCCCGACGGAACCCGGGTTGACCGCCAGCACCCGGTCGGCCAGCCGGGCGAACGGCATGTGGGTGTTGCCCAGCACCACCGTGTCGGCATCCTCCCCGGCCAGCACCTCGGCCCACCGCTCGAGGGAGCTGTCGACGAGGATCATCTCCTCGTCGCTACGCGGCGTGGCGTGCACGAACAGCACCGTGCCGAGCCGGCCCAGCTCCAGCACCCGCCGATCGGGCAACGCGGCCAGCAACTCGACCTGGTCGGGACGCAACCGCTGCGCCGCCCACTGCGAGATCGCGTACGCGCTGGGCTTCCCGCGGACCGCCTCCACCAGCTCGCGGTCGGCGTTGCCGTTGACCCAAACGGCCCGCTCGCCCAGCTCGACCAGCGCGTCGAGCGTCTCGACCGGCATCGGCCCGGCCGCCATGTCGCCAGTGAGCAGGATGCGGTCGGCGGCGGCCACCTCGGGCTCGGCCAGCACGGCTTCGAGGGCGGGCAGCGCCCCATGGATGTCGGACAGCACGGCGACTCGCATGTCTTCACCCTTCCACCTACCACCGCCCATCCAGGCCGTTGTTCGCGCCCGATGAACGCTGTTCGCCACCGACGAACCCACCCCGCGCCAAACAACGCACTCTTCCCAGAACCAGGCGAAACTCTTCACACACAACAAGTCGCCTCAAACGAAGGGGGCCCATGCATACGCAGCAGGCCCCCGCCACACAAACCAGGGCGATCACCACACCGATGGGTTTCTGGGTGGAGTGCGGAGCCCCTCGCCACACCATGCGTGTGGCCTGCCCACCGGCAGCAGGCGGTCTTCTTCTCAGGGACCAAGCTTCCCAGGGGCCAAGGGCTCTCAGGGGCCAAGGGCTCTCAGGAACCAGGCTTCTCACGAAAACAGGCGACGATCCCCCTCTCCCGGATCAGAGCCGGCGCCGCTTGCGTCAGCCGGACTCCCGCCAGCCTTCGTACCGCTCCACCAGCTCGTCCACCTTGGTCAGCCGGCTCTCGTCCAACCCTTCGACGACGACCAGCCATTGGGCGTCCTCCGCGTCGTCCTCCCCGGCCAGCGTCTCGCGCACCACCCGCGGCTCACCGAGCTCGGGAAACCACTCGCCCAGCGTCTCGGCGACCTTTTCGGCGTCATCCCGTTCACCGAACACCAACAGCTGCCTCATGCGGCCGATTCTCCCGAGTCGAGCCTGTCTGTCTCAACTTCGCCACCGATCCGCATGCGTGTATGCCTGTTCACGTCGCGTGAGCGCAAGAGATTGGCAGCGCTGCGACATGACCATGGCTGCCGAAGCGGCGATCACCAAGATGACGCCTCACCACTCGCTCCCTGACTGGGTGTTCCCCCGCCCGAGGGCTTCGTCGCGGGAGATCCCGATCGCATTCCGAATCTGTCTGCGCACAGAGAGTTGATCGATGGAAGCTTGGTGTTCGTAGGTCCCAGCGACACTTCCATGGTCGGTTATCTTCGGACTTCACGTTTCACTCGACGAGCTTGTGCCAGCAGGCCACGAAGTGATTCAGGAGATGAGCGTCAAGCTTGGCCCTCAGCAGCGTCCTGGGCCTGACCTCATCGTTGTGGGCCCCAATGCGGTCATCGGTCACGAGGTCAGCTTCTTCGAGGCCAAGGTGTACGTCCCCCAAACCCGATAGGGCCGGCGAGGCGTTCCGCCGCACCGGCCCTCACTCCTCGGGTCAGCCGCTCCGGAGCTGCGCTCCCACCCGGTCGGCCGCCAGCGCCACCGCCGCGTCGCGCGCCGCCGTCGTCTCCTCGACCGTCAGCGTACGGTCACCCGCCCGGAACCGCATGGTGTAGGCGAGCGACTTGTTCCCCTCGCCCACCTGCTCCCCGGTGTACACGTCGAACAGCCGGATCGACTCCAGCAGCTCACCGGCCCCGTCGCGCAGCGCGGCCTCCACGTCGGCCACCGGCGTGAAGTCGGGCACGACCAGCGCGACGTCCTGCGTGGCCACCGGGTAGGCCGACACCGCGGGGGTCTCGACCGGGCCGGGCATGACCGCCTCCAGCCGCGACAGCTCCAGCTCCATCGCCACCGTACGCGGCGGCAGCCCGTACGCCTCGATGACCCGCGGATGCAGCTCGCCGGCGTGCCCCACCAGCGTGTCGCCCACGTAGAGGGCGGCGCACCGGCCGGGGTGCCAGGGCTCGTGCTGGTCGGCGCTGACGGACAGCTCCACCCGGGACTCACCCGCGACCAGGCGCGCGGCCTGCACCGCGTCGGCCCATGAGGCCGCGCGGCCCGCGCCCCACCAGCCGGACCGTTCGAACTCCCCGGCCAGCACCGCCGCGACCCGCAGCGGCTGGTCGGGCAGCGCCGCCTCGATCGAGGCCAGCTCCTCGGCGGTCGGCCGGCGCTCGACGCCGAGCACCGGCGCCACCACGGGCGCGCCCTCACGCGGCCGGTAGACCGGCCCCATCTCGAACAGCGCCACGTCGGAGAAGCCACGCCCGACGTTGCGCACCAGGGTCCTGAGCAACCCCGGCAGCAGCGTCGTGCGCATCAGCGGCTCGTCTTCCGACAGCGGGTTGGCCAGCCGCATGGCCACGCGCCGCGCGTCCTCGGCGGGCAGCAGCAGCCGGTCGAAGTCGGCGGGGCTGATGAACGGGTAGCTCAGCACCTCGACGTAGCCGCCCTCGGCCAGCGCCCGGCCGACCCTGCGGCGCAGCCGCTGCCCCTCGGTGAGCCCGGCGCCCGCGGGGGCGGAGGGCAGCACCGACGGCAGGCTCTCGTAGCCCTCCAGCCGGATGACCTCTTCGGCCAGGTCGTTGGGGTCGGTGAGGTCGGGCCGCCACGACGGCGGCGTCACCGTGATCATGTCGTCGCCGGTGACGGCCAGCTTGGCGGCCAGCGCGCCGCCGGTCACCACGCCGGTCGGGTCGACGCCGCCCTGCCGCACGGCCGGGTCGGCGCCGTCGGTGACGACGCACCCGATCTGCTCCAGCCGCGCCACCACGGTCTCCTTCGGGTACGGCACGCCCGCCACGACTCCCGGGTAGCCCGCCGGGATCGCGATGCGCGCGGGCGACACCTCGGCCTCGGCGTGGGTGACACCCGGGTGCACGGTCGCGCCGCCCAGTTCGGCCAGCATCCGCACGGCCTTGTAGGAGGCGACGAGCGGCAGCTCGCGGTCGACGCCCCGCTCGAACCGCTTGGAGGCCTCGGAGACCAGCCCGTGCCGGCGCGACTCGCGCGAGATGCCGGTCGCGGAGAAGTGGGCCGCCTCGATGACGATGTCGGTCGAGGAGCCGGAGATCTCGGTCTCCAGACCGCCCATCGTTCCGGCCAGCGAGATCGGCCCCGACTGGTCGGTGATGAGGATGTCGTCGGGGTCGAGCTCGCGCACCACGTGGTCGAGCGTCTCCAGCCGCTCACCGGCCGCGGCCCGCCGTACGACGATCTCGCCGGTGAGCCTCTCCCGGTCGAACGCGTGCAGCGGCTGCCCGAGCTCCAGCATCAGGTAGTTGGTGACGTCGACGGCCGGCGACACGGGACGCATGCCGGCCCGCATGAGACGTACGCGCATCCACAGCGGCGTCTCGACGGCCGGGTCGAAACCGGTCACCTCGCGCAGCACGAACCGGTCGCACGCCGCCGGGTCGCCGATGGAGGCCGGCCAGGCCGGCTCGGTCGCGGCGGGCAGCTCGACGTCGGCGGGGTCGCGGAAGGCCACCCCGAACGCCGTCGCCGCCTCGCGCGCCACGCCCCTGATCGACAGGGCGTAGCCGATGTCGGGCGTGATCTCCAGCTCGATCACGTCCTCGCGCAGCTGCAGCAGCTCGACCACGTCGGTGCCGATGGGCGTGCCGGCGGGCAGCACCATGATGCCGTTGTGGTCGTCGCCCAGTCCGAGCTCGCGCTCGGAGCAGATCATGCCCTCGGACATGCGCCCGTACGTCTTGCGCGCCCCGACCGCGAAGCCGCCGGGCAGCACGCCGCCGGGCAGCACGACGGGAACGCGGTCGCCGACGGCGAAGTTCGTGGCGCCGCAGACGATCATTCGCGGCTCGGCCTCGCCCGTCTCGACCTTGCAGTGCCGGATCGGCTTCTTGAAGCCGGTCAGCTCCTCGATCTCGAGGACCTCGCCGACGACGACGTTCTTGACGTCGTGGCCGTACGAGGTGATCGACTCTAGCTTGAGCCCGGCCGCGGTGAGCTTGTCGGCCACCTCGTGGGCGGTGACCGCCGGGAGATCGGCGTACTCCCGCAGCCAGGAAAGCGGGACCTTCATCAGATCTCCATTCCGAACGGGAGGGTGAAGCGCACGTCGCCCTCGACCATGTCACGCATGTCCTCGGCGTTGTGGCGGAACATGAGCGTCCGCTCGATGCCCATGCCGAACGCGAACCCGGAGTAGCGCGACGGGTCGATGCCGCACGCGATCAGCACGCGCGGGTTGACCATGCCGCAGCCGCCCCACTCGATCCAGCCCTCCGACTTGCACGTGCGGCAGGGCGGGTTGCCGGGGACGGCCGAGGCGCCGCGGCAGACGAAGCACTTCAGGTCCATCTCGGCGGACGGCTCGGTGAACGGGAAGTAGTTGGGCCGGAACCGGGTCGTGATGCCCTTGCCGAACATCACCTCCGCGAACCGGTCGAGCGTGCCCTTGAGGTGGGCCATCGTCAGGCCCTCGTCGACGGCCAGCCCCTCGGTCTGGTGGAAGACCGGGGTGTGGGTGGCGTCGAGCTCGTCGGTGCGGAAGGTCTTGCCCGGCGAGATCACGTAGACCGGCAGCTCGCGCTGCAGCAGCGCCCGGACCTGCACCGGCGAGGTCTGCGTGCGCAGCACCATGCCGGACTCGGTGGACCCGACGAAGAACGTGTCGTGCTCGCTGCGGGCGGGGTGATCCTTGGCGATGTTGAGCGCGTCGAAGTTGAACCACTCGCCTTCGAGGTCGGGCCCCTCGGCCACCTCGTATCCCATGGCGACGAACGCGTCGGCGATGCGCTCCTGCAGCGTGGTCAGCGGGTGGCGGGCGCCACGCGGGCGGCGGTCCCACGGCAGGGTGACGTCGACGGTCTCCTCGACGAGCACCCGGGCGTCGCGCTCGGCCTCCAGCTCGGCCTGGCGGGCGGCCAGCGCCTCGTTGATCGCCTTGCGCGCGGCGCCGACGCGCTTGCCGGCCTCGGCGCGGGCGGCCGGCGGCAGCGCGCCGATCTCGCGGTTGGCCAGGGCGATGGGCGAGCGGTCACCCGCGTGCGCCAGCCTGGCCTGCTTGAGTGCGTCGAGGTCGCCGGCCGCCTTGATCGCAGCGATGGCGTCGGCCTCCATGCGCGACACCTCGTCGGCATGCAACGGTGTCACCTCGACGGGGTCGTAGTCAGACAAGAGTGAGCTCCGTATCCAGGGCTTGAGCGGAAAAGAGTCTAGTGGGGCCCGCCCACCGGGGCCGACTCGCTCACTACGGGGTGGCGAAGTCGGGTGTGCCGGTGGGCACGGTAAATCGGAACTCCGCCCCGCCCTCGGGCGCGCGCTGCACGATGATCGTGCCGCCGTGCGCCTCGACCAGGCCCTTGACGATGAACAGGCCGAGCCCGGTGCCGCCACGGCGACGGCTGTTGCCGCCCCGCCAGAACTGCCGGAAGACACGCGGAGCCAGCTCGGGCTCGATGCCCTCGCCCTCGTCGCGCACCGACACGGCCACTCCCCATCCGACGGACTCGATCTCTATGGTCACGGTGCCGCGCCCGTGGCGCACCGCGTTCTCCACCAGGTTACCCAGGATCTGGTCGATCTTGTCCTGGTCGAGCCACGTCTCGGGCAGGTCCTCGCCGACGACGAGGCGGAAGCGCTGCTCCGGCTCGCCGGCCGCAACCCGGCCGGCGATGAGCCGGCGCGCCCGCGCGGGCAGGTCGACGACCTGGCGGCGCACCTCCAGCCGGCCGGACTCGATGCGGGAGACGTCGAGCAGCTCGGTGATGAGCCGGGTGACGCGGTCGGCGTCGTTGTTGACGGTCTCGAGCATGACCAGCTTCTGCTCTTCGGTGAAGCGTGACCACTTGGCCAGCAGCGTCGCGGTGAACCCCTTGACGCTGGTGAGCGGCGATCGCAGCTCGTGGGCCACGGTGGAGACCAGGTCGGCGCGGCTGCGCTCCAGCCGGGCGCGGGCGCCGCCGTCGCGCAGGGTGATCGTGACGCGCTCGACCTCGCCGCCGCGCTCGGGCTCGCGCATGAGCCGGGCCGCGACGTAGAGCTCCTGGCCGCCCGGCAGGTGCAGCGGCCGCTCCGGCACCCGGATGCGGGTACGCAGCCCGCCCTCGGGGTCGAGCGCCTTCCACCAGTCGCGGCCGTCGTGGTCGCGGAACGGGAAGACGTCGCTCATGTGCCTGCCGACCGCGCGCTCCATCGTGACGCCGGTGAGGCGGACGGCGGCGCGGTTGACGGCCAGCACACAGCCGTAACGGTCGGCCACGATGAGGCCGTCGGGAAGGTCGTCGATGGCTATCGTGCACGAGGCGGCCACCAGCCGCCCCTCGCCGTCTGCGCCGTGCACGACCCCGCCTCCTCCGCCTACAACGCCGACAATAGCG
Organism: Nonomuraea terrae; assembly: GCF_004348995.1. Classification (GTDB taxonomy): domain Bacteria; phylum Actinomycetota; class Actinomycetes; order Streptosporangiales; family Streptosporangiaceae; genus Nonomuraea; species Nonomuraea terrae. The sequence continues at coordinate 29,815 of NZ_SMKQ01000073.1, read as the reverse complement.
GGTTTCCGGCCGCCTAGGGCACCCGCTGCGCCCGGGCCGAGGAGTAAAGGCATACCGCCGCGGCGGTGGCCAGGTTCAGGCTTTCGGCCTGTCCGTAGATGGGCACGCGCACCACATCGTCCGCCTCGGCGAGTATCTCCTCCGGAAGCCCCCAGGCCTCGTTGCCGAAGATCCACGCTGTCGGTCCCGAAAGATCGACATCGTCGAGCGTGTGCTTGCCCGCGCCGTCGGCAGCCAGCACGCGCAGCCCCCGCTCCCTGAGTTGACGCACGGCGACCCCGACCGGTGCACCGATGACGACGGGCAGATGGAAAAGACTTCCCGCGCTCGCGCGCACGCACTTGCCGTTGTACGGGTCTACTGAGGCGTCGGTGAAGACCACCGTGTCGGCGCCGGCGGCGTCGGCCGCCCGCAGCACCGTGCCGGCGTTGCCGGGGTCGCGCACGTGCGCGAGCATCGCGACCAGCCGCGGCTTCCCCTTCAGGCCCTCCTCCAGCGGCACGTGGAGGAGCCGGCAGACGGCCAGCAGCCCCTGCGGGGTCACGGTCTGCGACAGCTCCGACATGACCTCGCCGCTGGCGCGGTGGACGGGCACGCCCTTGAGCGTGGCTTCGGTGATGAGCTCGGGGTGGCGCAGCTCGGCCTCGGCCGTGCTGAACAGCTCCAGTGTCACGCCGTCGAGCTTGAGCGCCTCGCGCACCGCCTGCGGCCCCTCGGCCAGGAACCGGCGGTCCTGCTCACGGAAGGCACGCTTCGTGAGCCGCCGGGCCGCCTTGACCCGCGGCGATCTCACGTTGGTCAGCTCGGACCCGGCCATCAGATCAACTCCCCGTCTCCCCCAGTCGTACAGACAGCGAAGGGCCCACCGGCATCGGTGGGCCCTTCCGTTAAGGCAATGTGCTTCAGCTCGCGGCCGGAGCGTTCACGTTCGCCGGCAGCGCCTTCTTGGCGGCCTCGACGAGCGTGGCGAAAGTCTGGCTGTCGTTGACCGCGAGGTCGGCCAGGATCTTACGGTCGACCTCGATGTTGGCCAGGCGCAGACCCTGGATGAGACGGTTGTACGTCATGCCGTTCTGCCTGGCGGCGGCGTTGATGCGCTGAATCCACAGACGACGGAAAGCACCCTTGCGGTCCTTGCGGTCCCGGTAGGCATACGTCATCGAGTGGAGCATCTGCTCCTTGGCCTTGCGGTAGAGCCGCGACCGCTGACCGCGGTAACCGGCGGCCCGTTCCAGAACGACCTTGCGCTTCTTCTTGGCGTTGAGCGCCCGCTTCACGCGTGCCATGTTTCTTCTCCCCGGGGGTTCGCGCTACTTGGCGAGCAGCTTCTTGATCTTCTTGGAATCGGCGTCGGAAAGGACGACTTCGTTCTTGAGACGGCGCGTCAGCGTGGACGACTTCCACTCGTTGTAGTGCGCGCGGTTGGCACGGCGACGCTTGAGCTTGCCGGTGCCGGTGAGCCGGAACCGCTTCTTCGCACCGCTGTGCGTCTTCATCTTCGGCATGTCGCCGTCTCTCCTCGTTTGGTCGTGCCGGTGGCCGGGCCGGTGGTGGCCGACCCGGTCGCGGCGTCCTACGTCTGCCGGTGGCTGCTGGGGCTGCTGTCAAGGCTAACCCCAACTCCGGGTCACGCTTCCTGTGCGGAAGGCTCCTCGTCGCCACGCTGCGCCTTGGCTGCGGCCTTTTCGGCCTTGGCCTCGGCTTTCTTCTTGTGCGGACCGATCACCATGATCATGTTACGGCCGTCCTGCTTGGCGTGGGACTCCACGAAGCCGAGCTCCTGGACGTCCTCCGCCAGCCGCTGCAGCAGCCGGAAGCCGAGCTCCGGCCGGGACTGCTCGCGTCCGCGGAACATGATCGTGACTTTGACCTTGTCTCCGGCCTTCAGGAACCGCACCACGTGACCCTTCTTGGTCTCGTAGTCGTGCGGGTCGATCTTCGGCCGGAGCTTGATCTCCTTGATGATCGTGTGCGCCTGATTCTTGCGCGCCTCGCGCGCCTTCATCGCGGACTCGTACTTGAACTTGCCGTAGTCCATGAGCTTGCACACGGGCGGTCGAGCCGTGGCCGCGACCTCGACGAGGTCGAGGTCGGCCTCCTGGGCGAGCTTGAGAGCATCGTGAATCGAGACGATGCCCACCTGCTCGCCGTTCGGGCCCACGAGGCGAACCTCGGGAACTCGGATACGCTCGTTGATGCGGGGCTCAGTGCTGATGGGGCCTCCTAGGTTTGCGATCCCTACGTGCTCGTCGTACTGGGGCTTTACGCGTTCCCTCGAATGCGAAAAGCCCCGCACGTCGCGCATGCGGGGCCACTGAGCTCTGTGGCTTAGCGGCCTCGAGCTCCCCGGAGAGTCCGGCGTGATCCTGGACCCGGCCACCTTTCGGCGACTCGGGTGGGAGGGAGACCTCCGCTTGCGCGTCCAGCAAACATGCCGGACCGATCAGAGAGCTACACTACCACAACCACGGCAGGCGTTCGATTCATCCCGAGCGGGGTCACTTCCGGGACACGCCCTCGCAAAGGGTTCGCCAGCTCTCACGACAGAGCCGTTCGGCGGCGCAGTTCGGCCTCCCCCGCCTCCCGCATGGCCTCCACCGGCACACCGGCCTGGCCGGTCATCAGCTCCACCTGCCGCACCGCCTGGTGCAGCAGCATCTCGAAGCCCCCGATCACCGTGCCGCCCGCTGCCTGGACGGCCGAGGCCGCCCGGGTCGGCCACGGCGCGTAGATCACGTCGAACAGCGCCGGCACGCACGCCAGCCGATCGGCGAAGGCGTCGGCAGCCCCGCCCGGCAGCGTCGAGACCACGAGGTCGACTCCCGTGAACGCGTCGAGCTTGTCGAACGTCTCCACCGCCAGCGCCACGCCGAGCCGCTCGGCCACCCGCGCGGTCTCCCCCGCCCGCGCGGAATCGCGTACGAGCAGCGTCGCGGAGTACAGGCCCAGGTTGCGCAGCGCCGCCAGCGCGGAGGCCGCCGTGGCGCCGCCGCCCAGCACGGCCGCCGAGCGCGGCGCCGGCACCCCGGCCTCGGCCAGGGCGCGCTCGATGCCGTAGACGTCGGTGTTGTCGCCGTGTCGCCTCCCGTCGCGGAAGATCACGGTGTTGGCCCCGCCGACCTCGACGGCCGGCTCGGAGACCGTGTCGAGCAGCGGCAGCACGGCACGTTTGAGCGGCATGGTGAGCGACAGCCCGGCCCACACGTCGTCGCCGGGCTCACCCCTGACCGGCCGCAACGCCTCCAGCATGCCGACCAGCCCCGCCTCGTCGCACTCGAACGCCTCGTAGCTCCACGCGTCGAGGCCCATCGCGCGGTAGGCCGCCCTGTGCAGGCAGGGCGAGAGCGAATGGCCGATGGGCGACCCCACCACCGCAGCGCGCATCCCCACTCCTTCCGAACAGGACGACCCTATCGCCGTCCGTCCGGCGCTCGGACGGACGGCGATCCCGGGATCAGCCGCCGCAGCCGCCGTTCGCCTTGCACTCGGCCACCAGGGCCTGACGCTCGGTCTCAGTGGTGGCGAACTTGGTGACATTGCTCTTCTCGTCGGTGGCGACGAAGAACAGCCAGTCGCCGTCGGCCGGGTTGAGCGCCGCCTCGATGGCGTGGTCACCGGGATTGGAGATCGGGCCGGGCGGCAGCCCATGGCGCCTGTAGGTGTTGTACGGGGACTTGCTCTCCAGCTCGGCATGGGTCGCGTAGGTGCGGAACTTGCCGAGCGCGTACATCACCGTGCTGTCCATCGACAGCGTCATCGGCGGGTCGTGGTCCAGCCGGTTGTAGATGACGCGGGCGATCTTCGACATGTCCTCGACGCGCCCGGCCTCGGCCTGGATGATGCTGGCGATGGTCATGATCTCGTGCGGGGTGTGCCCGAGCGCCTTGGCGCCCTCCTCGAGCTCCATGCTCTTCGCGGTCTGCCGGTATCGCTCGACCATCGCCGCGAGCATCTGCTTCGGGGTGGTCTTCGGCTGGAACTCGTACGTGGCGGGGAAGGCGTAGCCCTCGAGCCTGCCCTTGGCGTACGACGGGAGGTCGAGGCCCTCGGAGTCCTTGGCCGCGGCCTGGAACTCCTTGATCGGTTTGCCGGTCTTCTCCGCCAGCTTGGGCAACATCTGGGACAGCCGCAGACCTTCCGCGATCGTCACGGTGGCGAGCAGGCGGTTGTCGGGGTTGAGCAGGCCCACCGCGGCGGCGGCCGACATCCGCTTGCGCATCTTGTACTCGCCGGGCTGCAGCTTGTCGCTCATGTTGGCGTTGCCGACGGCGTTGGTGAACGCCCTCGCGCTGGCCACGACGCCCTGCTGCTCCAGCTCCAGTGCCACGTCGGAGGCGCTCTGGCCGTCCTTGATCTCGATGACGACCTCGCCGGCGCCCTGGCCGGTGAAGTCGTCGGGCACGAGAGCGTCGTTGATCCACCGGTAGCCGTAGTATCCGCCGCTGCCGATGATCCCGGCCAGCACGACGAAGGCGAGCAGCGGCGCCAGGAACCGGCCCCTGCCGCGGCGCCGGCGCCGCCTGCGGGATGTGCGTCTACCGCCCCGGGCGCCGGACCGGGTGGACCCGTCGTCCTCGGCGCCGAGCAGCGTGTTGAGGTCGAGATCGTTCATAGGTGCGCTGGCCAATCTCCCGGTGCCGCCCGCCGGACGTCAAGCGGAACTGCCCAACCGGCTGGGGTCACCGAGCGGAACTGGGGGGTCCGCCGGGCATGCTCCCACGACCAGCGGAGATCACTCTGGGTAGCCATGCTAGGGGACGAAAAGAGGACGTATGCCCCTTTTGAGGGGTCTCGTACCGGAACGAGAGGAAGGTCAGCGAACATCAGTTCGTCCCGAGGTTCTTGTTCAGCTCTTCCCGGTATCTCACGAACTCGCTCTCTTTGTCGGTGAATTTGGTGATTCTATGCGCAGGATCCGTCGTTACAAACCAATACCAATCACCTTTGGCAGGGTTCAGGGCGGCTATCAGGGCCTTCTCCCCGGGATTCGCGATGGGTCCCGGAGGCAGTCCCTTGCGGCGATACGTGTTGTAGGGAGAGCTCACCTTGGTGTCGCTCTCCGTGACCTTCAGAGTGCGGCGGTTCTGCGCGTACAGGACGGTGCTGTCGATCTCCAGCGGGGCGTCCTTGGCCAGGCGGTTGTAGATCACCCTGGAGATCTTCGGGTAGTCCTCGTCGGTGCCGCCCTCCGCCTGGATGAGGCTGGCCACCGTGACGGCCTCGAGCGGGTCCAGCTTCACCTGCTTCGCCTTCTCCTCCAGGCCCACGTGGCGCGCCGCCTGGGTGAAGCGCTCGACCATCGCGGCCAGCACGTCGACCGCCGTGTCGCCGGGCTCGATCTCGTACGTGGCCGGGAACAGGAAGCCTTCCAGGCCCCGGGCGTACTCGGGCAGGCCGACCAGCTCCTTGTCGACGCTCTGGAGCTCCTTGAGCGGGATGCCGGCCTGCTTCGCGACGCGGGCGAACACCTCGGAGACCCGTAGCCCCTCGGGCACCGTGACCCGCTTCACCACCCGGGAGGCGGGCGCGAGCAGCAGGTCGAGCGCCGCCGTGGCGGCCATGCCCTTGCGCAGTCGGTAGTGGCCCGGCCGCAGCCGGTCACTCACGGCGCGGTCCTCCGTCGCCCGGACGAACGACTCGGCGCTCGCCACGACCCCCGCTTCCTCCAGCGTGGAGCCGATGGCCGCCGCACTGGACCCGGGCGCGATGCGCACCGTCACGGCGGCGCTGCCCGTCCCCTCGAAGTCATCAGGACTCAGGTACGGCTTCAGCAGCGCCACCGCCCCCGCACCGATCACCAGCACCCCGGCAACCAGCCCGGCGGACAACAGCCCCGCCTTTCGCAGCGCCCGCCTCCGACGAGCCGCCCCCTGGACTTCGCGACTCTCAGGAGACGCCCCCCGCCGGGAACCGCCGAAACGCCCGCCACCCTCGTGACGGCCGTAGTCCCCCGAGTCGTCGAACGACGCCCCGGCCTGGGACCCCCCGGACCGCCTGCCGCCTTCGGAAGCTCGCCCACCATCTTCCGCCACAGTGCGCCGGACAGTCTCCGGCCGCCCACCGCCGCCGGCCGACCGCTCAGGGCGACCCACCTGCTCAGCGGCGCCCTTCAGCCCAGCACCGCCAGCCTGACCAGCACCGCTTGGCGATCGCTCAGCGTCGCCCGTCTGGTCGGGACTGCCTATCGCTTGCTCAGCATCGCCCGGCTGATCGGTGCCGCCTGCCGCCTGCCCGGGATCGCCCGGCTGATCGGGGCCGCCTGCCGCCTGCCCGGGGTGGGCACCGCCCAAGTCCCCGCGTCCGGCGTGACTGGGGGCCCCGCCAGGTTGCTCGGCACTCACCGCCTCATCGGGCGGCATGGCCGGGTGCTGAGCACCCGGCGCTCGTTCACTGCGCGCCGGGCAGTCCACGCCCTCGGGCCGCACGTCACCCTCCGGCTCCAGGCCGCGCGTGCGGTCGGTAGCCTCCGCCGCCGCGGCAGCGGTGCCGTCGGGCGGCTCTCCCGTGCCGGTGGTGCCGTCAGGCGGGGACGCCGCGTCGGGCGTGGCGTCGTCCCGCTGGAACGGGATCATGTCGCCGAGGTCGTCGTTCTCAGGAGTCCTGGTCACGCGACCACCCCGCCGGCGAGCCGGGCCGGTGCCCGGAACCTGTGCCGCCCGCTCATGAGGCAGGTCCGTCGGCCGCGGTGGGCGGTTCGACGGGCCTGCCTGGTGGTCTTTCTGTGGCACGTTCGGAGTCGAGGGCGTCCTGCAGCAGCACGACCGCGGCCGCCTGATCGACGACGCCCTTCTGCTTCTTGGCGCGTACGCCGCTGGCCCGCAGGCCGTGCTGCGCCGCGACCGTGGTGAGCCGTTCGTCGAACAGCCGCACGGGCGTCGGCGCCAGCCGCGCGGCCAGCTTGGTGGCGAACTCGCGCGCCAGCCCGGCCGCCTGGCCCTCACGCCCGGACAGCGAGGTGGGCAGCCCCACCACGACCTCGATCGCCTCGTGCTCGGCGACGATCGCGGCGATGCGGTCGAGGTCGCCCTTGCCCCGCCTGACAGTCTCCACCGGTGTGGCCAGCAGGCCCGACGGGTCACTGCGGGCCACACCGATGCGTACGGAACCGACGTCGACGCCGATCCGCGAACCGAACCTCATGTCAGCCGAGCTGCCCCGCGACGGCCTCCTCAACCAGGCGCAGCGCGTCGCCGATCGCCTCCGGTCGTGAGCCGCCACCCTGCGCGACGTCGTCCTTGCCGCCACCGCCACCCCCAAGAGCCTTGGCGGCGACGCCGACCAGCTGCCCGGCCTTGAGCCCCCGCTCGCGCCCCGCCTCGTTGACCGCGGCAACCACCACGGGCCGGTCGGAGGGGGCACCGGCGATCACGACGACCGCCGGCCGGTCGGCCGGGAACCTGCCACGCACGTCAAGCGCGAGCTTACGCAGGTCGTCGGCACCGGTTCCATCAGGCGCGCGGTGTGTCACGACGGAGACGCCCCGCAGGTCGCGGGCCTGGGAGACGACATCGCCGGCCACCTGGAGCACCTGGGCCGAGCGGACCTTCTCCAGCTCCTTCTCGGCCGTGCGCAGCCGGGTGACGATGCCCTCGATGCGCTCGGGCAGCTCCTCGCGGCGGGCCTTGAGCTGCTCGGTGAGCTGGGCGACGAGCACGCTCTCACGCGCCAGGAAGCGGAAGGCGTCGATGCCGACGAGCGCCTCCACGCGGCGCACGCCCGCGCCGACCGACTGCTCGCCCAGCACCTTGACCAGGCCGAGCTGGCCGGAGCTGTGGACGTGGGTGCCGCCGCACAACTCGCGGGAGTAGTCGCCGATCTCGACGACGCGGACCTCGTCGCCGTACTTCTCGCCGAACATCGCGAGGGCGCCCATCGCCCGGGCCTCCGCCTGCGAGGTGTAGAAGGCGTTGACCTGGAGGTCGTTGATGAGCACGGCGTTGACTTCGTCCTCGACGTCGCGCAGCACGCTCGCCGGCACCGCTCCCGCCGCGGTGAAGTCGAAGCGGAAGCGACCCGGGGAGTTCTCCGAGCCGGCTTGCGCCGCCGTCTCGCCGAGCGCGTTCTTGAAGCCGCGGTGGACGAGGTGGGTGGCGCTGTGGCTGCGCGAGATCGCGCGGCGGCGCTCGATGTCGATCTCGGCCTGCGCCTCGTCGCCGACCCTGAGCTCGCCGATGCGGATCTTGCCGCGGTGGACGACGAGCCCGGGCAGCGGCTGCTGCACGTCGAGGATGTCGACCTCGGCGCCGCTGGTGCGGATGACACCCTGGTCGGCGAGCTGGCCACCGCCCTCGGCGTAGAACGGCGTGCGCTGGAGCACCACCTCGACGGTGGAGCCCTCGCCCGCCACCGGCACCGACGCGCCGTCGACGAGGATGCCGACCACGCTGGTGTCGGCCTCGGTCTGGTCGTAGCCGAGGAACTCGACCTTCCCGGCGCTCTCCAGCAGGTGGCCGAAGACGGAGATGTCGGCGTTGCCGGTCTTCTTCGCCGCCGCGTCGGCCTTGGCCGCCGCCTTCTGCTCCTTCATCAGGCGGCGGAAGCCCTCTTCGTCGACCTTGAGCCCCTGCTCGGCCGCCATCTCCAGCGTGAGGTCGATGGGGAAGCCGTAGGTGTCGTGGAGCTTGAACGCCTGGTCGCCGGAGAGCGTCGTGCCGGACTTGCGCTTGGTCTCCTCCACCGCCACGTCGAAGATCGCCGTACCGGTGCGGAGCGTGCCGAGGAAGCTCGCCTCCTCCGCGTCGATGATCCCGTGGATCTGTGGCGCGTCGACCTTGAGCTGAGGGTACTGCTCACCCATGACGTTGATCGCGACGTCGGTCAGCTCGTGCATGTAGCGGTCGTCGCCGGAGCCGAGCATGCGCAGGTTGCGCACGGAGCGGCGCAGGATGCGGCGCAGGACGTAGCCGCGGCCCTCGTTGCCGGGCAGGACGCCGTCGGCCACCAGCATCGTGCCGGTGCGGACATGGTCGGCGACCACGCGCAGGCTGACGTCGGCGCGGCTGTCGCGGCCGTAGCGGGTCTTGGTGAGCTCTGCCGCCTTGTCAAGGATCTTGTACGTGGTGTCGATCTCGTAGATGTTGTCGACGCCCTGCAGGATGGCCGCCATGCGCTCCAGGCCCATGCCGGTGTCGATGTTCTTCGCCGGCAGCTCGCCCGCCACGTCGAAGTCGACCTTGGACCGGACGGTGCTGAGCTGGTACTGCATGAAGACGAGGTTCCACACCTCGAGGTAGCGGTCCTCGTCGGCGACGGGGCCGCCCTCCTTGCCGTATTCGGCACCGCGGTCGTAGTAGATCTCCGAGCAGGGGCCGCCGGGGCCGGGCACGCCCATGTGCCAGTAGTTGTCCTCGAGGCCGCGGCGCTGGATGCGCTCCTCGGGCAGGCCGACCTTGTTGCGCCAGATGTCGTAGGCCTCGTCGTCGTCGAGGTAGACCGTCGCCCACAGCTTGTCCTCGGGGAAGCCGAAGCCTCCGTCGGCCTCGGAGCGGGTGAGCAGCTCCCACGCGAACGGGATCGCCTCGGACTTGAAGTAGTCGCCGAAGGAGAAGTTGCCGAGCATCTGGAAGAACGTCGCGTGCCGCGTGGTCTTGCCGACCTCGTCGATGTCGGGCGTGCGGACGCACTTCTGCGCTGTGGTCAGCCTGGACGCCGGAGGCTTGCGCTGCCCCAGGAAGTACGGCTTGAACGGCACCATACCGGCAGGAACCAGGAGAAGCGTGGGGTCCTCAGCGATCAGGCTGGCCGAGGGCACTACCTTGTGCCCACGCTCCTCGAAGAAGCGCAGGAAGCGGCGGGCGATCTCTGCCGACTCCATGGTGGCCATCCTTTGCGTTTAGTCAGTTGTGGTTTTCAGGGTTGCCGAGCTCGAAGCGGGCTCGCAACTCCGTTTCGCGCTCCGCGGCCTCGCCGAGCACGTCGTGGGTAAAGTCTCTCACCTGCTGGAGCATGCCCGTCGCGCGGTGGGCCGCCCGGCGGGCGACGTGGTCGGGCTGCAGCGCCTGCAGTCTGCGCACCACCCACAGGGTAAGGAACGCTCCCAGTGACAGGTAGAACAGCCGCCTGATCACCGCGGCCTCCCCGCCCGGACCGGGCGCGGCCTGGTCGTACGGCGGGCCTCGATGGCCCTGCGCACGCCGTGGCCCAGCGCGGACACCTTGATCAGCGGGCCGGTGAAGATGGTCTGCGTCACACCGCTGAGCCTGGCCGCGTGGCTGGTGACCTGCTTGACGTCCTTGGCGATGGCCTCGACGGCGACCAGCTGCCGATTGGTCTCGTTGACCGTGACGCTCACGTCGTCGAGCAGTGGCCTGAGGCGCTCGTTGAGGTCGGAGACCGCCTTGGTGGTCTCGGTGAGCAGCCTGGCGAGCCTGACGAGCACCATGGCCATCACGCAGACCAGGACTATCCAGCCCGTGGCCGCGATCAGCCCGGCGACCTCTCCAGCGGTAAGCATCCGCGCATCTCCCTCGTACGCTGGGCCGGAACGGCAAGACCCTATCGCGTTCGGGTGACAACGTTAGTGCGGAAACCCACCCGGATCAGGCAGCCACGTCGGCCCCGGCCGCGTCGGCGGCCGGCCGCATGAGGGCGCGCGCGGCCCTGACCTCGGGCGCCACCAGCCGCTCCGGCATCGCGGCCGCCGCCCGGCGCAGCGCCTTCAGCACCGCGCCGGCGGCGTGCTCGGCGGCCGCGTCGCCGCTGTGGCCGTACATCTCGCGGGCCCAGCCCGGCAGGGTCGCGTACGCCAGCGCACCGGCGGCGGTGTGCGAGCGGAGCGCGGGCCGGAGCGACGGTCGCGGGGTCATGCCGCGGCGCAGGGCGTCGCGGGCCTCGGGCGTGGCGGCCAGGCGGGGGCGCATGTCGTCGAGGCAGGCGGCCAGCTCGGCGGTGTCGCCGGGCACGTCGCGCAGGCCGACGAGCCGGGCGCTGAGGCGCTGCTCGGCCACGTACGCGTCCTGCTCGGCGGGGGTGAGCGGCAGGCCGGCGCGCAGGGCGATCTCCAGGTACGAGGAGACCTCCGCGCAGTGGACCCAGCGCAGGTTCTCCTCGTCGTGCACGCGGAACAGGGTGCCGGTGTCGGGGTCGAGGCCGACGAGGCGGGCCTGCGCCCGGCGCACCCGTTCGGCGGCCTGCTCCGCTTGCTCAAGGGTGCCGAACGTGCGCACCGTGACGAAGTCCTGCACGCGGCGCAGTCTGGCGCGGGCCTCCTCGGGGTCGTCCAGGAGGAAGTTCTGGGCGATGCCGCGGATGGTGCGAGGGTGCAGGGCCTGGAGCTGGAAGGCGCGTACGGCGGCCGTCGGACCGAGCGGCTCGGTGTGGACGCGCCAGGTGATCGACCGGGGCCCGAACAGGCCGCCGTGGGGAGTAACGGTCACCATCACAAGGCCCTGATTCCCCAAGATCGCCAATTTAGTACGAATTCCAGAGCTTTCTTCGGCTATATCCGCGTTCATGCCCATACTCACGCAGACGTAGGGACGCGTTCACTCGGCACGCAGGCGTAGGCGCGGACCGGGGCGCGGGACACGCCCGTGAGACGCGGAGGCGGCGCGGAGAACAGCGCGCCGGTCGGAGGACGAAGTCGTCGTGCGCGCCCGTGTCCAGCAGGACCGCATGACCGCGTACGTCGAAGGCCGCCAGCGCACCGACGTCGATCGCACGCGCGGTCGCACCGGCCACCCGCACCACGACGGCGGGCAGATCCACACTCCGGGACATGACGCGCAAACCTACCGCCGACGCCGAGGTAGCCGAGCGAGCGCCGGGTACGGGAGACCGCCACACCACCGCGCCCGATGCCGGGGGACCGGCGGGGGCGGGCGAGAAAGCCTCCGGAGCAGGAGGCCGGGAGGTGGGTCAGGAGCCGCGGAGGAAGTCGCGGATCCGGGACCAGCGGTCGGCCACCGGTGCCTCGGCGCCGTGGCGGGTCGGCTCGTAATAGCGCCGCTCGCGCACCTGTTCGGGCGCGTACTCCTGGCGGACCAGGCCGTGGTCGAAGTCGTGGGGGTATCTGTAGTCGTCGCCGTGGCCGAGCTTGGCCGCGCCCGGGTAGTGGGCGTCGCGCAGATGCTGGGGCACCTGGCCGATGAGCCCCTTGCGTACGTCGCCGATCGCGGCCCCGATGGCCTTGACCACGGCGTTGGACTTGGGCGCCAGCGCGCAGTGGATGACGGCGTGCGCCAGGTTGATCTGTCCCTCGGGCAGCCCGATGAGCTGCACGGCCTGCGCCGCGGCCACCGCCGTCTGCAGGCACGCCGGGTCGGCCATGCCGACGTCTTCCGAGGCGAAGATGACGATGCGGCGGGCGATGAAGCGCGGGTCCTCCCCCGCCTCGATCATGCGGGCCAGGTAGTGGAGCGCGGCGTCGGCGTCGGAGCCGCGCATCGACTTGATGAACGCGCTGATCACGTCGTAGTGCTGGTCGCCCTGCCGGTCGTAGCGTACGGCGGCCTTGTCGACGGCCTTCTCGACCACCTCGACGGTGATGTCGTCGGCCAGCAGCGCCGCCGCCTCGAGGTACGTCAGCGACCGGCGCGCGTCGCCGCCGGCCAGGCGTACGAGATGGTCGAGGGCCTGGGGGGCCAGCGTGGCGCGACCGCCGAGGCCGCGCGGGTCGGACACGGCCCGCTCCAGCACCGCGCGCACGTCGTCGTCGGACAGGGACTCCAGCGTGAGCAGCAGCGAGCGCGACAGCAGCGGCGAGATGACCGAGAAGAACGGGTTTTCCGTGGTGGCGCCGATGAACGTGACCCAGCGGTTCTCCACGGCGGGCAGCAGGGCGTCCTGCTGGGCCTTGTTGAAGCGGTGCACCTCGTCGACGAACAGCACGGTCTGGCGGCCGGTCATGCCGAGCTCGCGGCGGGCGTTGTCGATGGCGGCCCGCACGTCCTTGACGCCGGCGGACACGGCGGAGATCTCGACGAAGCGGCGCTTGGTGACGTTGGAGACGACGTAGGCGAGCGTGGTCTTGCCGGTGCCGGGCGGGCCCCACAGGAACAGCGACATGGGAGCCTCGCTCTCGACCAGGCGCCGCAGCGGGGTGCCCGGACCGAGCAGGTGACGCTGGCCGATCACCTCGTCGAGCGTGCGGGGGCGCATCCGCACCGCGAGCGGCTGCGGCGTGGCCTCCTCGGCCGCGCTATCGAACAGGCTGTCCACAACGCGAGATTACACGCTGCGCCGGGCCCGGCGGCCCCGGTCACATCCCCCACACGGCCCTCGCACCGCTGTCGCCGGCCTGGAAGACGAAGTAGCCCGCGACGACCGCCAGCACGACCGTCAGCGCCGTCAGGACGAGCGTGACAGGACGGCCGAAACGGTCGCGGCCGACGGAGGCGCGGGCCGGGCTGGTGGCGTACACGAGCAGAAGCGCGGCGACGGTGAGCCCGAGCACCGACAGCAGCAGCGGGGTGGCGAAGCTCTCGTGGGCGGAGATGCGGGTGGCCAGTTCGCCCTCGGCCGAGCCGAAGCGGGCCTCCTTGAGGCTCTCGCCGCTCTGCCTGGCCGCGAAGACGGCCCCGGGGGCGGCCAGGGAGAGCAGCACCAGCGCCCAGGCCGTGTTCGCCCGCCAGCGGGGCAGCAGCGCGTAGACGACCGCGACGCCGACCAGCAGCGGGGTCAGCACCACGGCGAAGTGAATGATCAAAGGGTGGGCCGGCAGGCCGAGGATCTCGTCGAACATGCTCTCTCCTTAGTGCTCATTTCAACTACGCATGGGAGCACGATATGGTTCGCGACCTCAGCAGTCAGACCGCACGGCTTTCGTCACTTACGTCCGTCACATATCGGGGGCCGGTAGCATTCGCGGAGTTGTTTACGTCATGCGTTGGTAAAAGCGAAGGGACATAGCGGTGAGCGGCGACGACCGCCAGAACGAAGAAGACCGCCAGAGCGAGCTGGCGCGGGCGCACAAGGAACGGCAGGCCAAGCGGGCCGCCGAGCAGACCGGCAATGCCAGGCGGAACACCTTCATCGGCGCGGGCGTGGCCGTGGTGCTGGTGGCCGGAGGCATCTTCGCCGCGACCACCCTGGTCAACAGGGACGCGGTGCCGGAGCCGGTCGCGGCCGACAGCAGCGCCTCGCCCTCGGCGAGCGCCTCCACGGGGGTCCTGCCCGATCCGTCTCCCAGCCCGACGAGGACGGGACCGGTGTCCTGCACGTACAAGCGGGACGACACGGTGCCCAACAAGTTCGTCGGGCTGCCTCCCAAGAAGCCGAACATGAAGTGGAAGAAGATGACGATCGCCCTCAACCAGGGCACCGTCGTCGTCGACCTCATGACCGACGCCGCGCCGTGCGCGATCAACTCGATCAACTTCCTGTCGAAGAAGAAGTTCTACGACGACATGAAGTGCCACCGCCTGGTCACGCCCGACGTGTCCGGCGTGCACATGCTGCAGTGCGGTGACCCGCAGGCCAAGGCCGACGGCAAGAACCCGACCGACGGCCAGGGCACGGCCGGCTACGTCTACGGCGACGAGAACATCGACATCCCGCTCGGCAAGGGCGTCGTCTTCATGACGCAGCCGGGTGAGGCGGCCGGCCAGAACAACAGCCAGTTCGCCTTCTCCCTCTCGGACGAGAACCTGCAGATCGGCGCGGGCTACTCGGTGATCGGCATGGTCAGCGAAGGCATGGACACCCTGCTCGGGCTGGCCAGGAGCGGCCAGGACCTGATCGTCAACGAGGCCGACATCACCGGCGACGGCGGCACCACGGCGCCCAAGAACCCGGTGATCATCAAGAAGATCACCTTCTCCTGAGCCTGACGGCGCGGAACGGAAAACGCGGAGGGCGGGCGTCACACGACGCCCGCCCTCCGCGTTCTGGGTCCTACTGCTGCTTGGGCGCGGCGTCGACGCCGGCCTCCTTGCGCTGGTCGGCCGTGATCGGCGTGGGCGCGCCCGTGAGCGGGTCGAAGCCGGAGGCCGTCTTCGGGAACGCGATCACGTCGCGGATCGACTCGCCGCCGGACAGCAGCATGCAGATCCGGTCCCAGCCGTAGGCGATGCCGCCGTGCGGGGGCGGGCCGTACTTGAACGCCTCGAGCAGGAAGCCGAACTTGCTCTCCGCCTCCTCCTTGGAGATGCCGAGCACGTCGAACACGCGCTGCTGCATCTCGGCCCGGTGGATACGGATCGAGCCGCCGCCGATCTCCATGCCGTTGCAGACCATGTCGTACGCGTACGCCAGGGCCTCGCCCGGGTGGTCCTGGAAGTTGTCGGCCCACTCCGGCTTCGGCCCGGTGAACGGGTGGTGCACGGCCGTCCAGCCGCCCTCGCCGTCCTCCTCGAACATGGGCGCGTCGACGACCCACAGGAACGACCACTGCGACTCGTCGATCAGCCCGCAGCGCCGCCCGATCTCCAGGCGGGCCGCGCCGAGCAGGTCGCGGGAGGCGTGCTTGGCGCCGGCGGCGAAGAAGACCGCGTCGCCGGGCTCGGCCCCGACCTTGGCGGCCAGGCCCGACAGCTCCTGCTCCGACAGGTTCTTCGCGACCGGGCCGCCGAGCGTGCCGTCCTCCTGCACGAGCACGTACGCCAGGCCCTTGGCCCCGCGCGCACGGGCCCACTCCTGCCAGCCGTCGAGCTCCTTGCGGGTCTGCGAGGCGCCGCCGGGCATGACCACGGCGCCCACGTAGTCGGCCTGGAAGACGCGGAACGACGTGTTGGCGAAGTAGTCGGTCATCTCGACCAGCTCCTGGCCGAAGCGCAGGTCGGGCTTGTCGGAGCCGTAGCGGGCCATGGCGTCGGCGTACGTCATGCGCGGCAGCGGAGTCGGCAGCTCGTAGCCGACGATCTCCTTCCACAACCGCGCGATCAGCGTCTCGCCGACCGTGATGACGTCCTCCTGGTCGACGAAGGACATCTCGACGTCGATCTGGGTGAACTCCGGCTGCCGGTCGGCCCGCAGGTCCTCGTCGCGGTAGCACTTGGCGAGCTGGTAGTAGCGCTCCAGGCCGGCGACCTGGAGGAGCTGCTTGAACAGCTGGGGCGACTGCGGCAGCGCGTACCAGTTGCCGGGCTGCAGGCGCACCGGCACCAGGAAGTCGCGCGCGCCCTCGGGCGTGGAGCGGGTCAGCGTGGGCGTCTCGACGTAGACGAAGCCGAGCTCGTGCATCACCTCGTTGGCCAGGTAGGTGGCCTTGGAACGGGTGCGCATCGCGTGGGCCACCTGCTGGCGGCGGATGTCGAGGTAGCGGTACTTCAGCCGCGCCTCCTCCGACACCCCCACGTTGCCCTCGATCGGGAACGGCAGCGGCGCCGACTCGCTGAGCACCTGGACCTGGTCGGCCACCACCTCGATCGCGCCGGTCGGCAGGTCGGGGTTCTCGTTGCCCTCGGGCCGCACCCTGACCTGGCCGACGACCTGCACGCAGTACTCGGCGCGCAGGTCGTGGGCGTGGTCCTCCTCGCGGAAGACCACCTGCGCCGAGCCGGAGGCGTCGCGCAGGTCGATGAAGACGACGCCGCCGTGGTCACGGCGGCGCGCCACCCATCCCGCGAGCGTCACCTGCTGCCCGGCGTGCTCCTCACGGAGCGACCCGGCCATATGCGTGCGGATCACTGCACTTTCCCTTCATGCGGAGAGGATGGGAAGGGAGGCGGCGACCCGGCCCGCGCCGACCTGCGGATCACTTCACCTTTCCCTTCAGTACGTCGACGACCTGGCTCAGCGGCACCTCTGCCTGCTCGGCGGTGGCCAGGTCTTTCACTTGCGCGACCTCGGCGGCGAGGTCGCGCTCGCCCAGGATCAGCGCGAACGCGGCGCCTGAGCGGTCGGCGCCCTTCATCGCGCCCTTGAGCCCCTTGCCGCCGAAAGCCATGTCGGCGGCGACACCGGCCGCGCGCAACTCGCTCACGAGCTTGAACATCGACCGCGCCGCCTCGTCGCCCAGCGCCACACCGTACACCTCGCAGCGCGGCGGCACGTCGAGGGCGACGCCTTCGCGCTCCAGGGCGATGACCGTGCGGTCGAGGCCGAGACCGAAACCGATGCCGGGCAGGCGCGGCCCGCCGATGGCCTCCGACAGCCCGTCGTAGCGGCCGCCGCCGCCGATCCCGGACTGCGCGCCCAGCAGCGGGTGGTCGAACTCGAAGGTGGTGCGGGTGTAGTAGTCGAGGCCGCGCACCAGCCTGGGCGCGTCCTCCCACGGGATGCCGAGGTCGGCCAGGAGCTGCTTGACCTGGCAGTGGTAGGTCTTGCAGGCGGCGCAGAGGTGGTCGCCGATGAGCGGCGCGTCGTCGAGCTGCGCGCGCACCTCCGGACGCTTGTCGTCGAGCACGCGCAACGGGTTGATCTCGATCCGCGCCCTGGTGGGCTCGTCCAGGTCGAGCCCGCGCAGGAACTCCTGCAGCCGCGCCCGGTAGATCGGGCGGCACTCCGCGCAGCCCAGGGAGTTGAGCATCAGCCTGACCTGGGTGAGGCCGAGCGCGGTGTACCACTGCCAGGCCAGCGCGATGGTCTCGGCGTCGACCGCCGGGTCCTCGCTGCCGATCGCCTCCAGGTCGAGTTGGTAGAACTGCCGGTAGCGGCCCTCCTGGGGCGCCTCGGCGCGGAACACCGGCCCGTCGGTCCAGACCTTCACCGGGAGCTGGCCGCGGTGCAGGCCGTATTCCAGGACCGCGCGCAGCACGCCCGCGGTGAACTCCGGGCGCAGCGTCAGCGACCTGCCGCCGCGGTCGGTGAAGGTGTACATCTCCTTGCTGACGACGTCGGTGGACTCGCCGACCCCGCGCGCGAACAACTGCGTGTCCTCGAAGACCGCCGTCTCCAGGTAGGCGTATCCGGCGAGCCTGGCCGTCTCCGCGAACTTGCCGCGAATGGCGTAGAACGTCGAAGCCTGCGGCGGGACGTACTCCTTGACGCCTTTGGGTGCTTGGAAAGTCATTAGATCCCTCGTGTGGGACCGGCGTGCGGCGCCGCCTCTTTCAGGTACGGGTTGGCGGCGCGCTCGCGGCCGATCGTGGTCTGTGGTCCGTGGCCCGGCAGAACGACCGTATCGTCAGGCAGCGTCAGACACTTGGCAGCCAGGCTGCGAAGAATGGTCGCGTAGTCGCCACCGGGCAGGTCGGTGCGGCCGATGGAGCCGGCGAACAGCAGGTCGCCCGCGAACATGATCGCGTCGCCGGGCAGCCGGAAGCTCACCGACCCCCTGGTATGGCCGGGCGTGTGGTCGACCACGAACTCCAGCCCGGCCAGCGGCAGCACCGCGCCGTCGGACAGCTCGCGCACGTCGTCGGGCTCGCTCAGCTGCAGGTCGCCGAAGAGCGAGGCGCTCGTGCCGGACCAGCCGGCGGCCGGGTCGGACAGCAGGTGGCGGTCGTCGGGGTGGATCCACGCGGGGATGTCGCGCGCGCCGCAGACGGGGGCCACCGACCAGACGTGGTCGAGGTGGCCGTGGGTGAGCAGGACGGCGACGGGCTTGAGCCGGTGCTCGCGCAGCAGCTCCTCCACGCCCTGGGTTGCGTCCTGACCTGGGTCGACGATGACGCACTCCTCGCCGGCAGCGGGCGCGACGACGTAACAATTGGTCTGGAAGGCCCCTGCGGGGAAGCCGGCGATGAGCATCTGCCTCAGGTGATCTCGTCGAAAAGCCAATGGGAATGTAACCGAAGGGTACCGGTGCGGGTCGCCGGGCTGCGAATCATTACCCGTTGGCCGATACGATTCGCCCACCTCAGTTGATTGACTATGGGAGGCAAAGCGGTGGCCACGGGGAAGGACCGGCAGAAGCAGCTGGCACGCGAGCACTACGAGCGGCAGATGCAGCGCCGCCAGGAGCGTGAGCAGAAGGCCAAGCGCGCGGCGATCATCGGCTCCACCGCGGGCGTCGTGGTCGTGGTCGGCGGCATCGTGACCGCGGTCGCGATGCTCGGGGGCAACGACACGGGCACGGAGGCGGCGTCCTCGTCCACGTCGCCGGCCGCGACCGCCCAGGCGACGGCCGCGGCGGGCCCGAAGCCGTACGACGCGAAAACGGGCACGTGCGACTACGTCGCCGACACCTCCGGGGGTCAGGTGAAGGACGTCGGCATGCCGCCGACGAAGGTCGACACCAAGCCCGCCGAGAAGACGATGACGTTCAAGACGAATCTCGGCGACATCGTGGTCGAGCTGAACAACGCCAAGGCTCCGTGCACGACCAACTCTCTGGAGTTCCTGGCGGAGAAGAATTACTACGACGGCAGCAAGTGTCACCGGCTCGGCAGCGACAACTTCCCGATGCTGCAGTGCGGCGACCCGACCGCCAAGGCCGACGGCAAGAGCCAGGACGGCTCGGGCGGCCCCGGCTACGTGATGGCCGAGGAGAACCTGCAGGGTGCCCAGTACAAGCGCGGCGTGATGGCCATGGCCAAAACCGCCGCCCCTGGCTCCACGGGAAGCCAGTTCTTCCTCGTTTACGGCGACATCGGGCTTACCCCCGATTACACACCGGTGGGTACGATCACGAAGGGGCTCGACATCCTGGACAAGGTGAACAAAGCGGGCGTCATGGCCGACATGGGAGACGGGACCGGCGCACCCAAGCAAACCGTCGAAATCAAAGACGTGACATTCGCCGGCAAGAGCTGACGTAATACAAACTAGGGACGAAGTAGTCCCGAAGGGTCTGATGGAGAGTGCGGGAGGACACGGTGAGCACCGACCCGTGGGGCCGGGTAGACGACGACGGCACCGTCTACGTGCGTACGGCTGAGGGAGAGCGGGCCGTCGGCTCCTGGCAGGCCGGTGAACCTGAAGAGGCGCTGGCGTACTTCCATCGCAAGTACGACGAGCTGGCCGGCCAGGTGCAGCTGCTGGAGCAGCGCGTGAAGGGCACCGACCTGGCCCCGGCCCAGGCCGAGACGAACATCGCCAAGCTGCGCGAGGCCGTGGCCGACGCGCACGCCGTGGGCGACCTGGCCGCGCTGACGGCCCGGCTCGACGGCCTGACGGCGCTGGTCGCGCAGCGGCGCGAGGAGGTCAAGGCGGCCCGCGAGCGGGCACGCGCCGAGGCCAGGACGGTCAAGGAACGCATCGTCGCCGAGGCCGAGCGCATCGCGGAGGAGACCACCCACTGGAAGTCCGGCGGCGAGCGGCTACGGCAGCTGGTCGAGGAGTGGAAGGCGGCCGACCGCATCGACCGGGTCACCGAGGCCCAGCTGTGGAAGCGGCTGTCGGCCGCGCGCACGGCGTTCGCCAAGCGGCGCAAGGTCTACTTCGCCGGGCTGGACGAGCAGCGCGAGGGCGTACGGGCGGCCAAGGAGCGCATCGTGGCCGAGGCCGAGGCGATCGCCGACTCGACCGACTGGGGCGCGACCGCGGCGGCCTACCGCGACCTGATGCAGCAGTGGAAGAGCGCCGGCCGCGCCTCGCGTGAGGTCGAGGACGAGCTGTGGGCCCGCTTCAAGGGCGCCCAGGACCAGTTCTTCCAGGCGCGCTCCGCCGTGTTCGCCGAGCGCGACGCCTCGCTGGCCGCCAACGCGCAGGTCAAGGAGGAGCTGCTGGCCGAGGCCGAGAAGATCCTGCCGGTGACCGACGCGCGCACGGCCAGGGGAGCGCTGCGCGGCCTCCTGGAGCGCTGGGAGGCGGCCGGGCCGGTGCCGCGCGACCAGCGCGACCGGCTGGAGGGCGGGCTGCGCAAGATCGACGAGGCCGTGCGCAAGGCCGAGGACGCCGAGTGGAAGCGCTCCAACCCCGAGGCCAGAGCGCGTGCCCAGAGCACGGTCGACCAGCTCCGCACGTCCATCGACCAGCTGGAGAAGCGGCTGTCCAAGGCCCAGGCCGCCGGCCGCGCCAAGGACGTCAAGGAGGCCGAGGAGGCTCTGACCGCCCGCCGTTCCTGGCTGGCGGAGGCGGAGCGCACCCTGGCCGAGTTCAGCTGAGGTCTTCCCCGTACTCGTCCCTCACTGATCCGCACGCCGCCGCCCGCCCCCTGTCAGGGAATCGGGCGGCGGTGAGCAGGGGTGGACACCTAGGCTGAGGGCATGGATCCCGTCACCGCAGCGCGCGCCCTCGTCGAGGAGATGTTCCCGGGCGCCCTGTACGCCTTCGTCGGCGGCAGCGTGCTCACCGAGCACCGCACCTCCACCTCCGATCTCGACGTCGTCGTGGTGCTCGACGGCCTGGCCGTCCCCTACCGCGAGTCGCTGCGGTGGCACGACTGGCCGGTGGAGCTGCTCGTGCACAGCGAGACCAGCCTGGAGGCCTACCTCGACAAGGACTTCGACCGCCGCCGCCCGACGCTGGCGCGCATCTGCGCCGAGGGCGCGGTGCTGACCGACCGGACGGGCGGCCGGGCCAGCGATCTGCAGAGCGCGCTCGGCGAGCGGCTGTCCGCGGGCCCCGGCGGGCTGACGCCCGGCCAGGCGGAGCGGGCCCGCTACGAGCTGTCCGACGTGCTCGACGACCTGGCGGGGGCGAGCGATCCCGGCGAGGAGGCGTTCATCCGCTGGGAGGTCGTGCAGGCCACCGCCCGCACGGCGCTCGGCCTGGGCCGCAGGTGGCAGGGCAGCGGAAAATGGCTGCTGCGCGAGCTGCGCGCGCACGACCCCGCACTCGCCGACGAGCTGCTCGCCGCCCATGACGACCCGGCCCGCCTGACCGCCGTCGCCACGAGAGTGCTCGAACGGGCCGGAGGGCGCCTCTGGGAGGGCTACCGGGCCGAAGGCGACCCCTTTCACCAGACGCTGCGTCACGTTCCCGCAGGAGAGCTCTCCGGAGAGACGGCTCAGAGCTCCGGCATGCGCCGGCTGGCCGCGATCAGCGGCACGACCGCCGGATCGGCGCGGTTGTGGATGGGCCAGACCCACGTCGCCCCCGCCACACGCTCCTCCGACCACCACCACGGCGCCTCCGAGACGGCCATCTACGTGGTCAGCGGCACACCGTCGTTCGTCTTCCTGGACGACGGCGAGGAGACGCGCGTCGACGCAGGGCCCGGCGACTACGTGTTCGTGCCGCCGTACGTTCCGCACCGCGAGGAGAACCCCGACCCGGCGCGCGAGGCCGTCGTCGTGATCGCGCGCAGCACGCAGGAGGCCATCGTGGTCAACCTGCCTGGCCTGAAGGGCTAGCTCAGCTGCCGGCGCCGCTCACGCGGTAGACGTCGAACACGCCCTGGATGGTCCGCACGGCCTTGAGCACGTGGCCGAGGTGCTTGGGGTCGCCCATCTCGAAGGTGAACTTGCTGACCGCCACCCGGTCGCGCGAGGTCGTGACCGAGGCGCTGAGGATGTTGACGTGCTGGTCGGACAGCGTACGGGTGACATCTGACAGCAGCCGCGGCCGGTCGAGCGCCTCCACCTGGATGGCCACCAGGAACACGCTGTCGTCGCTCGGCGACCAGCTGACCTCCACCAGCCGGTCGGGCTGCGCCTTCAGCTGCTGGATGTTGCTGCAGTCGTCGCGGTGCACCGAGACGCCGTGGCCCCGGGTGACGAAGCCGACGATCTCGTCGCCGGGCACCGGGGTGCAGCACTTCGACAGGCGTACCCACACGTCGGCGTCGCCCGCCACGACGACGCCCGCGCCGCCGCCCCGGGGACGGCCGCGCAGCCGGGTCGGCAGCGAGGTCTCGGCGATGTCCTCCTCGGCGCTGTCGACGCCGCCGATCGAGGCCACCAGCTTCTGCACGACCGCCTGCGCCGCGATGTGCCCCTCCCCCACGGCCGCGTAGAGCGCGGACACGTCGGGATAGTGCAGGTCGCGGGCCAGCGCCAGGAGCGCCTCGCCGGACATGAGCCGCTGCAGCGGCAGGCCCTGCTTGCGCATGGCCCGCCCGATGGCCTCCTTGCCCGCCTCGATCGCGGTCTCGCGGCGCTCCTTGGAGAACCACTGCCGGATCTTGTTACGGGCCCGGCCCGACTTGACGAACTTCAGCCAGTCGCGCGACGGCCCGGCGTCGGGCGACTTGGAGGTGAAGATCTCGACCGTGTCGCCGTTGCCGAGGCGCGACTCCAGCGGCACCAGCCGCCCGTTGACCCGCGCGCCGATGCAGCGGTGGCCGACCTCGGTGTGCACGGCGTAGGCGAAGTCGACCGGCGTGGCGCCCTCGGGCAGGGCGATGACCTGGCCCTTCGGGGTGAACACGTAGACCTCGGAGACCGACAGGTCGAACCGCAGCGACTCCAGGAACTCACCCGGGTCGGCGGTCTCCTTCTGCCAGTCGAGGAGCTGGCGCAGCCAGGCCATGTCGTTGCCCGGCTTGACCTTGCCGGTGGGGCCCGCGGAGCCGACCTCCTCCTTGTACTTCCAGTGCGCGGCCACGCCGTACTCGGCCCTGTGGTGCATCGCGTGGGTGCGGATCTGCAGCTCGACCGGCTTGCCCTCGGGACCGATCACCGTGGTGTGCAGCGACTGGTACATGTTGAACTTGGGCATCGCTATGTAGTCCTTGAACCGCCCCGGCACCGGGTTCCACCGCGCGTGGATCGTGCCGAGCGCCGCGTAACAGTCGCGGACGGTGTCGACCAGCACGCGGATGCCCACCAGGTCGTAGATGTCGTCGAACGCCACGTCGCGCGCGATCATCTTCTGGTAGACGGAGTAGTAGTGCTTCGGCCGGCCCTTGACCACGGCGCGGATCTTCGCCTCGCGCAGGTCGCCGGAGACCTTCTCGATGACCTCCTGCAGGAACAGGTCGCGGCGTGGCGCCCGCTCCGAGACCATGCGCGCGATCTCGTCGTAGCGCTTGGGGTAGAGCATGGCGAACGCGAGGTCCTCGAGCTCCCACTTGATCGTGTTCATGCCCAGGCGGTGGGCCAGCGGGGCGAAGATCTCCAGCGTCTCGCGGGACTTCTGGTGCCGTTTGTGCTCCGGCAGGTAGCGCATCGTGCGCATGTTGTGCAGCCGGTCGGCCAGCTTGATGATCAGGACGCGGATGTCGCGCGACATGGCGACGACCATCTTGCGCACGGTCTCGGCCTGCGCGGCGTCGCCGAACTTGACCTTGTCGAGCTTGGTGACCCCGTCGACCAGGGACGCGATCGTGTCGCCGAAGTCGCCGCGCAGCTCGTCGAGGCTGTAGGCGGTGTCCTCGACCGTGTCGTGCAGCAGCGCCGCGCACAACGTCTCATCGTCGGTGCCGAGCTCGGCCAGGATGGTGGCCACGGCCAGCGGGTGGGTGATGTAGGGGTCGCCCGACTTCCGCTTCTGGTCGCGGTGGTGGTAGGCCGCGACGTCGTAGGCGCGCTCGATCAGGCGCAGGTCGGCCTTGGGGTGGGTGGCGCGGACCGTGCGGAACAGCGGCTCCAGCACCGGGTTCATCGCCCCACCCCCAAACCGCCGCCGACGCACCGCCGGTGCGCCGGGCGCCTCGGCGTTGTCGGTTACGTCGGGCACGACCGCATCACGGGGCACACAGACTCCTCACGCAGTGGCTCCTCACGTTCGAGTCCAGATCCCCCCAGTGTATCCAGGCATCGCACCTGGACTTTCGCGGGCCGATCAGACGGTCACGAGAGAGCGCACGTCCACTCCCGCCAGCCGTTCCCGTCCCTGGAGGAAGGCCAGCTCCATCAGCACGGCGATGCCGGCGACCTCGCCCCCGGCCCGCTCCACCAGCTCCACCGCCGCCTTGGCGGTGCCGCCGGTGGCCAGCACGTCGTCGACGATGAGCACCCGCTCCCCGGGCACGAAGGCGTCGCGGTGGACCTCGATGGTGGCGGAGCCGTACTCCAGATCGTAGGACTCCTCCAGCGTCGCGGCGGGCAGTTTCCCCTTCTTGCGCACGGGCACGAACCCCGCCCCCGCCCGGTACGCCACCGGCGCGGCCAGGATGAACCCGCGCGCCTCGATCCCCACGATCTTGTCGGCCTGGTGCGTGCCGGCCAGCTCCTCCACCACGGCCGCCATGGCGACGGGGTCGGCCAGCAGCGGGGTGATGTCCTTGAACACGACTCCCGGCTTGGGATAGTCGGGGACGTCCCTGATGCGGTCCAGGATCATCGTGCTCAGCTCGGTCATGGCGCTCCTCGCTTCTCGTGTGCCGGGCTCCATGATGGTGCATTCCGGGCCCGCGCTCGAACCCTCGCGGGCGTCAGAACACTCTCAGGACGCCTGAGAGGACCGCTGACGCCCTCGTGCCGCCGCTCCGGGACACGAAGACGCCCTCGCCCGTACAGCGGGCGAGGGCGTCGTACGAGGCTGCTAACTCTTGGCTACCGCTGCGCTTTTGGAACCCTTCGCCCCCTTGCCGCCGCTGGTGGAGGCGATCCTCCTGGCGATGGCCTGGTACTTCGGCTCGCGCTCCTTCAGCGTGACCAGCAGCGGCGTGGCCACGCAGATCGAGGAGTACGTGCCGACGATCATGCCGACGAACAGGGCCAGCGACAGGTCCTTCAGCGTGCCCGCGCCGAGCAGGGTGGTGCCGATGAACAGGATCGCCGCCACCGGCAGGATCGCGACCAGCGAGGTGTTCAGCGACCGGATCAGCGTGTGGTTGAGCGCGTCGTTGGCCGCCATCGAGTAGGTCTGCTTCGACGTGTGGCCCAGCTTGGCCGTGACCTCCTTGATCATGTCGAACACCACGACCGCGTCGTAGAGCGAATAACCGAGGATGGTCAGGAAGCCCAGCAGCGTCGCGGGCGTGACCTCGAAGCCCGACCAGGCGTAGACGCCGGCCGTGATGACCAGGTCGTGGAAGAGCGCGACGATGGCGGCGAGCGCCATCTTCGGCTCGAACGCCATCGACAGGTACAAGATGATCGCCAGCATGAACACGCCCAGGCCGATCCAGGCCTTCTGCGAGACCTCACCGCCCCAGGACGGGCCGATCGCCTGGATGCTGATCTCACCGGACGGAGTGTCGAGGTCCTGGGCGATCGCGGACTGCACCTGCGTCGTGGTGTTCTCCGGCAGGCTCTCGGTGGTCACCCGCCAGCCGTCGCCGGCCTCCTGGACGATCGCCTGGTGCACGCCCTCGTCGAGGACGGTGGTGCGGACCTGCTCGACGGTGGCCTGCGGCGCCTTGAACGAGAAGACCGTGCCGCCCCTGAACTCCACGCCCAGGTTGAGCCCGTTGAACACCAGACCCGCGATCGAGATGAGCAGCAGGACGGCCGACAGGCTGTACCAGAGCCTCCACTTGCCGACGAAGTCGACATCGATCTCGCCTCGGTAGAGGCGGCGCCCCAGTCCCATGTCAGGCCTCCTGCGGGGTGGTCGTGCGGCCGGTCTGCGTCTCGCTCATGCGCTCGGCGTCGAGACCCGACAGCGGATGGCCCTTGGCGAAGAACTTCACTCTCGCCAGCAGAGCGATGAACGGCTTGGTGAACAGGAACACCACCACGATGTCGATCAGGGTGGTCAGGCCCATCGCGAACGCGAACCCGGCCACACCGCCCACCGCCAGGAAGTAGAGCACGATGGCCGCGATGAACATGACGGCGTCGGCGATCAGGATCGTGCGCCGGGCACGGACCCAGGCCACCTCGACGGCCGCGCGGAGCGTGCGTCTGCCCTCCTTCATCTCGTCGCGTATGCGTTCGAAGTAGACGATGAAGGAGTCGGCGGTGATGCCGATCGAGACCACCAGGCCGATGATGTGCGGCAGCGACAGCCGGAAGCCGGCGTTGTGGCCGAGCACGACGACCGAGGTGTAGGTGATGATCGTGGCGACCACGAGGCTCAGCACCGCCACGATGCCGAGGCCGCGGTAGTAGAGCAGGCAGTACAGGACCACGAGGACGAGGCCGATGAGGCCCGCGATCAGGCCGCCGAGGAGCTGGTCCTGGCCCAGGGTCGAGGAGACCGTGTCGACCGAGCTGCGGTTGAACTTCAGCGGCAGCGCGCCGTACTTGAGCTGGTCGGCCAGGGTGGTGGCGCCGGCCTGGTCGAAGCCGCCGGTGATCTCGGCCCGCCCGCCGGGGATGGGGCCGATGATGTTGGGGGCGGTGATCACGACGCCGTCGAGCACGACCGCGACCTTGTTGCGCGGCTCGGGCGAGTTGAACGCCTCGGTGGTGAGCTTGCTCCACTCGTTGGCGCCCTTGCTCTTGAAGTCGAGCTGGACGACCCACTCGACGGTGCCCTGGCGGACACCCGCGGAGGCGGTGTCGATGTCGGTGCCGACCACCTTGGCGACGTCGAGGACGTACTTGTAGCTGCCGTCGGTCTCGCACGCGGCGTACTGCTTGTTGGGGTCGTCCTGGATGCCCTGGCCGCGGTTGGCCGGGTCGGTGCAGTCGAGCTTGTTGAACTTCTCGAGCACCGCCGGGTCGATGCCGGTGGTGTCGATGCCGAGCTGCTCCGGAGAGGGCGTGCCGCTCTGGCCGGTGGGGCCCGGCGACGGCGTGGCCTTGGCGTCCTGGTCCTTCTTGGCGTCCTTCTGGCCGCCGCCGTCCTGCCCGCGCGCGGGCTGCTCGGACGGCTCAGCGGAGCCGGACGGGGCCGGCGTCGGGGCCGTCAGCGCGGAGGACAGCGCCTTGCCCGTCGGGGAGGCGCTCGGCTGGGCGCTCGCCTCCGGCGCGCCGGCCGGCTGTGAGGCGGACGGGCTCGCGGACCCCGAGGGCGAGGCCGCCGGGGTCGGAGCGGTGGTGGCGAGTTCCTGCGGGAGCTGCGTGGCTGCCATGGCCAGCACCTGGCGGAAACGCAGCTCCGCGGTGGTGGCGACCAGCTTGATGGCCTCGCCCTGCCCGACTCCCGGGATGGAGATGATGATGTTGTCGCCTGACTTGGCGACCTCCGCGTCGGAGATCCCGGTGCCGTTGACCCGGTCGCGGATGATGCTCACCGCGCGGTCGAGGATCTCGTCCGGCGGAGCCGCGTTGTTCTGGGTCACTGGTGACAGAGTCACCGTCGTGCCGCCGGCGAGGTCGAGCCCCAGCTTGGGCGTATACGCCTTCTGCAGGAACATCGTCCCGCCCAGGGCGAGGATGAGCGCCAGAAGCACGAGGAGCGTACGCCCCGGTCGGCTGTGGCTGCTGGTCGATCGGGCCACTGGTCGTCAGTTCTTTCAGATAGAGGTTTGTCGCAGAGCTTAGTCAGGACCGCTTGGTGTTGGAGTCCTGGTCCCCGTTACGCTCCACGGCGGCCTCGGACTCCGTCTTGTCCTCCTCGCCGGACCCGTCGGCGACCGGCTCGTCCGCCGGAGCGTCTCCGGGCGTCACGACCCGACCGATGGCCGCCTTGACCCAGCGGGTCTCGATCCCTGGCGCGACTTCGAGGATGACGTCCTCATTGTCCACCGCGACGACGGTAGCGAACAGGCCGGTGGTCGTCATGACGCGGGTGCCGGGCGTCAGGGAGCTCTGCATCTTGAGCGCCTCTTGCTGACGCTTGCGCTGAGGGCGGATCAGCAAGAAGTAAAACACCACCACCAGCAGAATCAGCGGCAGGATGCTAGTGAGTTGGTCCATAAGGGGCGACCTTCCAATTGTCGTACAAGGAGTTGACACCGGCCTCGCGCCGGAAATTCCGTGCGCAGCGTCGGGCCGCGCCGCATCAGCCCGTCAGCCTACACAGCCAGCCAAGCCACGGAGTGTAGGCGCTTGTTGCGAAACGCGGCAACGAGGCAGCGTTTCGGCACGCGGGGAAGTTCCCATTTTGAAACGGTTGCAACCGATCTGTGATCAGGCCGAATCGGTCGCTCCGAACGCGTCGGGAGGCGGGGTCAGTCCGAGGTGGATCCAGGCCGCCGCGGTGGCCACCCGGCCGCGCGGGGTCCTGGCCAGCAGGCCTTGGCGTACGAGGAACGGCTCGGCCACCACCTCCACCGTTTCCGGCTCCTCACCCACGGCCACGGCCAGGGTGGACAGGCCCACGGGGCCGCCGCCGAACTTTTTCAGCAACACGCCGAGCACCGCCCGGTCGAGCCGGTCGAGCCCTTCGGCGTCAACTTCGTAAAGATTCAGCGCTGCCGCCGCAATTTCGCGATTTATCACTCCATCAGCGCGTACATCCGCAAAGTCGCGTACGCGCCTCAGCAGCCGGTTGGCGATGCGGGGCGTTCCCCTGGAGCGGCGCGCGATCTCGTGGGCGCCTTCTTCGGGAAGCGTGACACCGAGCAGCCGGGCCGAACGGTAGAGCACCTGTTCGAGCTCGGCGACCTCGTAGAAGTCCATGTGGGCGGTGAAGCCGAACCGGTCGCGCAGCGGAGCCGGCAGCAGCCCGGCGCGGGTGGTGGCGCCGACCAGGGTGAAGGGCGCGATGTCGAGCGGGATGGCGGTGGCGCCCGGCCCCTTGCCGACCACGATGTCGACCCGGAAGTCCTCCATGGCGAGGTAGAGCATCTCCTCGGCGGGCCTGGCCATCCGGTGGATCTCGTCGATGAACAGCACCTCACCCTCGGTGAGGGTCGACAGGATGGCCGCGAGATCGCCGGCGCGCTCCAGCGCCGGGCCGGAGGTGATGCGGAGCGGGGCGTTCAGCTCGGCCGCGATGATCATTGCCAGGGTCGTCTTGCCCAGGCCCGGGGAGCCGTTCATCAGCACGTGGTCGGGCGGCCGCTGCCGTCGCAGCGCACTCTCCAGCACCAGGGACAGCTGCTCGCGCACGCGCCCCTGGCCGATGAACTCGCTGAGGCGCTTGGGCCGCAACGCCGCCTCGATCTGCAGCTCGTCGCCTCCGGCATCGGGCGACAGGATCTCCCGCTCAAACCCCACGCCGGCTCCTCCTCCCTTCGCTCGCCCTACCGGCCCACTCCCTGCCACCCCGCCTCGCCACCCTGCCGCGAGGCGGAATGGCTCGCTTGGGCGGCAGATGAGGGGTGCCCGGATCGGCGTGCTCGCGCGGAAGATGTAGGGCCCCCGAGGTGCCGTGCTCGGACCGACGGTGAAGGGCGCTCAGGGTGGCCCGCTCGGACGGAAGGTGGGGGGTGCCCGGGGTGGTGTGG